>CAIWHY010000372.1 GCA_903912585.1 uncultured Thermoleophilia bacterium
CGTCTCCGAGCAGAGTGACGACGTCGCGCAGGTCCTTCTCCTCGAGCCGGAAGATCTGCAGCTTGCTGAGCAGGAGGTCGCTCAGCGACACGGTGTAGGGCTCGATCTCGAGACGTCGCCCGAGGGCGATGTCGTGGTCCATGCGGAAGGTGTCGAGGAAGACGTCGACGTGGTCGTCGGCGTGAGCGGGGCTGGCCCCCGGCCCGCCGCCGTGCGTGCAGGGGCGCACGAACTGTAGCTCCTGATTGGCCGTCGCCGAGCTGACGTCGTGGTTCTCGGCGTAGCCGTAGCGGGCGAACAGCGCCACCAGGCGCCGCACCTGGCGGGCGGGCGCGACCATGTCGAGGTCGGAGTAGTCGCGCTCGCACAGCGCGCTGGAGCGGCAGTGCTCCCGCACCGCGAGGCCGCCGAGCAACCGCAGCGTGAGTCCCTCCGCACGCGCCGCATCGACCAGCCTGCGGCCCTCGTCCAGCATCTCGTGCTGCACGCGCCTTCCGGTCGCCGCGGCGGATGTCGCTTCGCTTGCCATACCGACTTGTCACCTTTGGCGGACCGCGGCAAACGACGTTGGCGGCCGAGGGCGTAGGGAGCGCTGCGCGAACGGAGCGCGAGCCGGAGACGTGCAGCGCCGTGGCCGCTCATCCCCAGAGGGCACGCGCAACACGACGCAACGCGCGCGCAACACGCACTTCATCTCCGCTGAGCACACTACCCTTGAGCCATATGACGGCACAGGCGGCTCCCCCCAGTCGCCGGGACCCGACTGCAGTACGGTGCCCCCCCACCGAGACGGCGTCCCACTTGCCCGGGCGATACCCCTCCAGCGCCCGGGTGCCGTCGGCCCCACGTGGGCCGCGGCGACTGCGAGAACGGTCGCCGCGGCCCATCCCCCGTCTTTGGATCGGACGTGAAGCCGGCCGGCGGGCGCCCGTCGGCACGCCGGCGGGCCGTTAGGGATGATCGGGCTCAGGGCACGTACACCTCAGCCGCAGGTCGGCAACGGCGCCCGCGCCGCCACGGTGACTGGGTGCTTGCGGCGGCTGCAAACCAGCACGAGAGGACGCTCATGACATCGCTGGACGACTATCTGACCGAGAAGACGCTGCTCGATCTGGCGCCGCCCAAGGCGTACGTCGACGGCGCCGCGGCGGCCGAGCACGGCTCGGTACGGATCCTGGAGCGCGACGAGAAGCACTTGCGGGCGGAGGTGGCCGGCTCGCCGATGCAGACCTCGGAGCTGAGGCTCGGCGCCGACGGGCTGCGGTGGTCGTGCACCTGCGGCGAGGCCGCCGGCCGGCTGTGCCACCACCTCGTGGCGACCGCCCTGGCAACGTGGCCGACCGAGGTGCCCGACGACGCGGAGTAGGGCCGGCGGCACCGCCGTGCCTCCAGAGGGTGGCGGCGGCCGGCGGGTTGCCCCGCGCGGGCGCGGGCCGATAGGCTCGCCGGCGGATATGGCCGAGCCGCGACAGCGCAAACTGCTCATGTTCGACTTCGACGGCGTCATCGCCGACTCTCTCGACGACCAGTGCCGCGCCTACGAGCGCACCTTCCGCGCCCACGGCCTCGGGCACCTGGCGACGTGCAAGCAGTTCGTCGACTTCACGGAGGACAACTGGTTCGCCGCGCTCGCCACGGCCGGAGTGCCTCCTGCCGTGGTGGAGGATGTCGAGGACGCGATCGGCGCGACCCCCGTGCCCGAGTTGTTCCCCGGCATGGCGGAGGTGGTCGAGCGGCTCGCCGCCGCCCATCCACTCTTCGTGATCACATCGAGCCGCACGGCGATGGTCGAGCGCATCCTGGCCGCGCACGGCGTGCGCGGCGTCGTCGAGGTGCTCGGCGGCGACCACGAGCCGAGCAAGACGCGCAAGATCCGTACCGTCCGTCGCCGCTTCGGCGAGTCGCTCCCGGCCTGGTACGTCGGTGACACCATCGGCGACATGGTGGAGGCGCGCGCCGCCGGCGCCGTCACCGTGGGGGCCGCGTGGGGCTGGCACGGCGCGGAGCGTCTGCGGCGCGCATCTCCAGATCACATGGCTGCCGTCCCCGGCGACCTGCTCGACCTGTTCTAGCCCTTCCACTCCGAGGCGCGGTGAAGCCGTGACTGCAACGAGGGCGTCGCTGATGATCACCTGTCTGGGCGACGCCTTGTACCCGCGCGTCGGCGTCGCCGCCGTGCAGGTGCTGCGGGACCTCGGCGTGGCGGTCGACTTCCCGGCCGGCCAGACGTGCTGCGGCCAGCCGGCCTACAACTCGGGCTTCCGCGACTCCGCGTGCAGCACGGCGCGGGCGTTCCTGCGCGCCTTCGCCGGCAGCGAGAACGTGGTCTCGATCTCCGGATCGTGCGCGGCGATGGTCCGCGACGGCTTCCCCGACCTTTTCGCCGGTGAAGCGGAAGAGGCGGACGCCAAGGCGCTGGCGGCGCGCACCTACGAGTTCTCGGAGTTCCTCGTCGACGTCCTCGGCGTGGAGGAGCTGCCCGTCGCCCGGCGCGGGACGGCGACGCTGCACCATTCCTGCCACGCGCGGCGGCTGCTCGGCGTCGTGGAGCAGCCCGAGCGGCTCCTGGGCATGATCGCCGGGCTCGAGTACGTGCCGCTGCCCGGCGCGGAGCAGTGCTGCGGCTTCGGCGGCACGTTCGCCGTCAAGATGCCGCACATTTCGACCGCCATGGTCGACGAGAAGGTCGATCACATCCTCGCGACAGGCGCCGAGCTCGTCGTCGGGCTCGACGCCAGTTGCCTGATGAACATCGAGGGCCGGCTGCGGCGGCGTGGCAGCCGGCTCGAGGTGCGCCACCTCGCGGAAGTGCTGGCGGCGGGGTGGCGGCGATGAGCGTGGAGACGCGCCGGGCGTTCGACGAACGCGTCGAGCGGGCCCTCGGCGACCCCGCGCTGCAGCGCGTGC
>CAIWHY010000373.1 GCA_903912585.1 uncultured Thermoleophilia bacterium
CGTGCTCCACAGCTCGGACAGCGGCGCGACCTGGTCGCAGGAGTTCGCCCAGCAGACCGTGAGGCCGCTGGCCGTCGGCTCCTCCTCCACCGCCGCAGTCGCGGTCGGGGGCGGCGGTCTCTTCCTCAAGCGCGATTTCACGACCGGCACGTGGACCGATTCCACGGCCGGCGTGCGCACGAACCTCACCAAGGTCCAGTTCCTGAACGCCAACCTGGGGTGGGCGGTCGGCTGGAAGTCGACCATCCTGCGGACCACCAACGGCGGCCGTGACTGGAAGTCGACGAAAGTCCCCTCCGGCATCTCGCTCGAGGGCATCGACATGGTGACCAAGAAGATCGGCTGGGCGGTCGGCTGCTCCGGCCCGCACGTGCCCTACGCGGACCTCGACGCCGGCTACGGCGCCGTCGTCCTGCGCACGACCGACGGCGGCCTGCACTGGAAGTACCAGGTCAATCGGAATACAAGACCTGGCTTGGCCGCCGTCGACTTCACAGACACGAAACATGGCGTTGCGGTGGGCACCAACGGCTTCGTCGCACGCACGACCAATGGTGGTCGCAGCTGGTGGTACAGGACCGTGGGCTCCACGACGCTGCGAAGCGTCGCCTTCACCGCCGCCAGCACGGGCGTGGCCGTGGGTGGCGAGACGGGGTCGGTCAGCGGCAACGGCGTCATCTGGAAGACGACCGATGGCGGCGTGACATGGGCCAACGCGAAGCCACAGCCTACGCCGACCGCCCCGCTGCGCTCGGTCAAGTTCGACTCCAAGACGGGCCTCACCGCCATCGGCGACAACGAACAGATCTACACGTCGACGGATGCCGGGGCCACCTGGACCTCCGGCCTCGTATGGGCTGGTGGAGTGGTTCAGGATCCGCCGTTCGCCCACTTCATGGACTTCGGGGCAAGCACGGTCCCCGTGACCGCCCTGGTGGCGGCCAACGACGTGCACCGCTGGGCTCTGAGCGACAACGGACTCGTCTGGACGCTTGGACGCACCGACGAATCATGGCCCGGTACGGCATGGCAGTCGTCTGAGTCCGCCAAGGCCATCACCGGCTTCAGTTTCCGGCAGCTGTCGCCGCCGGTCATCGGCTCCATCAGCGAAGCCGATCACACCATCAATCTGCTCGTCCCCTTCGGGACGGACATCAGGACTTTGGTCGCGTCGTTCACCACGACCGGAGCTTCGGTCATCGTGTCGGGCAAGCCCCAGGTCAGCGGCTTCACGGCCAACGACTTCAGGAGCCGGCTCACCTACGTGGTCAAGGCCGTGGACGGCTCCACGCAGGACTACGCGGTCAACGTCATGACCGCCACAGCCTTCGCAAGCTTCAGTTTCCAGCAGCTGTCGCCGCCGGTCATCGGCTCCATCGGCGGAGCCAGTCACACGGTCCGTCTGATCGTCCCCTTCGCGACGGACGTCAGTGCTTTGGTCGCGTCGTTCACCACGGCCGTGCCTGCGGCGGTCACCGTGGGCGGCACTCCCCAAGTCAGCGGCCTTACGGCCAACGACTTCACGGACACGCTCGTCTACACGGTCACGGCCGCGAACGGCGTCACGCAGGACTGCAAGGTCACAGTCGCGAGCGCCACGGCCGCGTCGGTCTCCCGATCGGCGCAGCGGCTCGCGGCGGGCGCCGTCACCGTCACTGGCTTCACTCCTGCCTCGGGCGTGGTCGGGTCGAAAGTGATCATCACCGGCTCGGGCTTCACCGGCGCGACGTCCGTCGTCTTCACGGGTGGGGTGCCGGCGGCCTTCATCGTGGACTCCGACTCGCAGGTCACTGCGGTCGTGCCGGTGGGCGCGGTCTCGGGGTCAGTGTCGGTCACAACGCCGAGCGGGACCGGCACGAGCGCAACGGCCTTCGTCGTGGGGAGTGCGGTCGGCGTCAGTAGTTTCACTCCTGCCGCGAGCGTGGTCGGGGCGAAAGTGACCATTGCCGGATGGGGCTTCACCGGCGCGACGTCCGTCGTCTTCACGAGCGGGGTGTCGGCGACCTTCACAGTGGACTCCGACTTGCAGATCACCGCGGTCGTGCCGGCGGGCGCTATCTCGGGTCCGGTGTCGGTCACGACGCCGAACGGGACCGGCATGAGTGACACCGATTTCACCGTCATCCCCACTGAGCATCTGCTGGATCACAAGTGGGGGAGCGGCCAGGACAACCAGCTCAACAGCATCGCCGTTGTCGACTGGCTCAACGTCTGGGCGGTGGGCGAGCGTGGCACCATCCTTTCGTTCGACAGGCTGGCGCCGACCACGACCATCTCGCCGTCCAATGGCTGGGTCAGCAAGACGGCTGTGTTCTCGCTGAGCGCCACCGACCCCAAGTCCGGCGTTGCCTGGACCCGGTGGACCATAGACCCACCGGACGTCGTCAACGATCCCACGCTTGGGCCGATCTACTGGGATGCTTGGGACTGGCATTACGGCACGACCGTCCCCCTCGACGCGAGCGGAGACGCGCCCGGGACCAGGCACGTCGTCTACTACCAATCGCTGGACAACGTCAACAACATCGAGCTCGACCCGTACTGGCTGGGCCAAGGTGGCCGCGAGACGCCCAAGCACCTCTGGGTGTCGGTCGACACCATCGCGCCCCAGACCTACGCGCCGGCGGCGGCAACGGTCGCCAGGGGCCAACATCCGGCGCTGGCCTTCTGGGTCAACGACGACCTCAGCAACAGGGCGAACGTTACGATCGTCGTCAGGGACTCTGGCGGCAGGAACGTCAAGACGCTCAACATGGGCTGGCTGGCCACGTGGCAGCAATTCAGCTCGCCGATCACCGACTGGAAGTGCACGCTCGCGAAGGGCGCCTACACCTTCTCGGTGTATGCCAAAGACCAGGCGGGCAACGACCAGGCCGTGCCCGGCAGCAACACACTGACGGTGCGCTGACGCTGGCACATCGGCAGAGAAGAGCGAACGTCAAGAGGCGGCGGGCCGCGAGGCCCGCCGCCTGTTTGTTGCATGGCTCCGGGCGATCCGCGGGCCGCCGCGCCAGCGTCGACTCCATCGGATTCGGTAGCGTCACGGATGCACGCCCGTACGCTCTCCAAGCAAGAGTCTAAGGGTGAAGGCGAGGGTGAGACACGGCGCCGCTGAAGCCTCTCGTGGCGATCATCCCCCGCCGTCCGCCGCCGGTAGCGTGACGACGACGGCCAGCCCGCCGGCGGGGCTGTCCTCGAGTGCCAGCGTGCCCCCGGACGCCTTGGCGAGCGCGCTGGCGATCGGCAGGCCGAGCCCGGACCCGGGGGCGGAGCGGTCGAAGCGCCAGAATCGTTCGAGTGCCCGCGCCTTGAGGGCGTCGCTGAGGCCGGGTCCTTCGTCGGCGATCACCAGCTGGTGCTTCTCGCGACCGCGCCGGACGGTCACCGCGACCCGTGTCTGCGGCGGAGCCGCGGTGATGGCGTTGTCGATGAGATTGTCGAGAATCTGCTCCACGCCTCCCGGGACCGCCATCGCTCGTGCCGAGCCGCCCGGGGAGTCGAACTCCAGCGTCACGTCCGCGGCGTCGGCGATCGCCGACCAAGTGTCCACGCGGTCGGCGGCGAGCTGCACGAGCTCCACGGCCTGCGGCGAGGGGCTCTCCTCGGCGCGTGCGAACATGAGAAGGTCGCCGACGAGGCCGGCCAGCCGGTTGGTCTCGTCGATGGCGGCGCCCAGCTCCTCCGCCTCCTCCGACGACGCCGGATCGCTCTGCAGGTTCTCGAGGCGGAGCCTCAGAGCGGTGAGCGGCGTGCGCAGCTGATGCGAGGCGTCGGCCACGAACTCCCGCTGCTCGGCGAGGAGCCGGTCGAGGCGCTGGGCCATCGTGTTCATGGTCGCGCCCAGCGCCGCGATCTCGGGCGGCGCGTCAGGGTCAGGCTCGGTCGTGGTGAGGTCGCCGGTCGCGAACCGCGCAGCCGCGCCGGTGAGGTCCCGCAGTGGCCTCGTCACGGAGCGGGCGATGGCCCAGCCGATGCCGGCCATGGCGATGAGGACCACGGCGGCGACGCCGACGAGGCCCAGCCAGTACTGGTGGACGACGGCGTTGACCTCAGGCGTGTCGAGCGTGAGTCGCACGGCGCCGAACACCCTGCCGCCGGAGGTCACCGGCACCGCGACGTACAGGAGCCCGGTGTGCAGCGTGTCAGAGTGACGCGTGCCCTCGGCGCGGATGCCGGCGAGCGCGCTGCGGAACTCCGGGCGCGTGGCGAAATCGCGTCCCGGGCGTCCGGCGGTGTCGAGGACCGAGGTCCCGGCCTTGTCGACGACCACGACGCGTACGCCGGTCCGCTTGGCGTAGGCGACGGAGGACGCCGGGTCGAGCGGTCCGCCGGCCTCGAGCAGGTCCTCGTACTGGGTGGCGAGGACGGTGGCGTCGCGCTCGA
>CAIWHY010000374.1 GCA_903912585.1 uncultured Thermoleophilia bacterium
AAGCGCGAGCGCAGCTTCGCGTCCTCGCGTCTTAGGGCCGCCACGCCGCCGCCGGAGCCGGCCCGGCCCGCCGGCGGCGGCGTGGTATCATCGCCGCCGATGACCGACCGCCGCCTGATCGACGACCTCCTCGTCGGTGCCGTCGAGGTTCTCCCCGAGGGTGCTCTCAAGGCCAAGCTCGCGCTCGCCGAGGGCGAGGGCCGGCCGCTGCGCGTCAAGCTCGGGGTCGACCCTACGGCGCCGGACATCCATCTCGGGCACACGGTCGTGCTCAACAAGCTGCGCCAGTTCCAGGACGCCGGGCACGTCGCAGTGCTCATCATCGGCGACTACACGGCGCGCATCGGCGACCCTTCGGGCCGCAGCAAGACGCGCCCGCGCCTCGATCCCGCCATCATCGACGCCAATGCCCAGACCTACCAGGACCAGGCCTTTCTCATCCTCGACGACGACCCGGCCAAACTGGAGGTCCGTCACAACGGGGAGTGGCTGGCGCCGCTCACCACGGAACAGCTCTTCGAGCTCACCGCCACCACCACGGTGGCGCGCATCCTCGAGCGGGACGACTTCGCCAAGCGCTGGGCCGCTCACCAGCCCATTTCGCTCCTGGAGATGCTGTACCCGCTGGCGCAGGGCTACGACTCCGTGGCCATCGCGGCCGACATCGAGCTCGGCGGCACCGACCAGAAGTTCAACCTGTTCGTGGGACGCGACCTGCAGGAGCACTTTGGCCAGGCGCCGCAGGCGATCATGACCCTGGACATCCTGCCGGGCACAGACGGCATCGAGCGCATGAGCAAGTCGACCGGCAACTACATCGGCGTCACCGAGGACCCGCGCGACGTGTACGGCAAGATCATGAGCATCCCGGACGAGACGATGATGATCTACTTCCGGCTGCTCACTCCGCATCACGCCGACGAGTTCACGGCCATGGAGCAGGACCTCGCGAGCGGCGTTGTGAGCCCGCGCGACCTCAAGGCGCGCCTCGCGCGCGAGATCATCACGCGGCTTCTCGGCGCCGTAGCCGCCACCGCGGCGGAAGACCACTTCGACCGGGTGTTCCGTCGCCACGAGGCCGCCGGCGACCTGAGGGGATTGCCGCTCGAGCCGGCCGACGTCGAGGACGGCGGCCAGGTCTTCGTCCCCGCCGTCCTCGAGCGCTGGTTCGGCCAGACGCGCAGCGAGTGGCGCCGCCGCATCGAGCAGGGCGGCGTGAGTCTGGACGGCGAGCCCCTGACGAGCCTCGCCGTCCCCGTCGCCGAGCTCACCGGCCGCCGTGTCAAAGCCGGCAAGGCGGCCGGCCTCCAGGGACTCATCGGACCGCTCTGAGCGGCGCCGGCTCGCGGGGTGCTCACGAAACGCAAAACTGAGGTTGACACGCCTCTTTCCTCGGGTATACTTCCCTAGCGCTTCAGGAGTCCGCTGGTTGTGAGCTTGCTCGCGACGATGACCAAGAGGCGCGGACCGTTGAACGACTCGGCACCTTCGTGTATACTACGAAGCCCCTGTCGGGACGTGGTGGCAAAGGCAATCCAGCCCTCGACCAAGTCGTCAGGGTTCGTGCGCCCCGAACCGCCTTACGGTTCGACAGTGTGCCTACGTGGCACGCGGTCTTTGAAAACTGAACAGGATGAGGAAGCCGATTTGTCGGCGTCGCTTCGGCGGCACGGCGATCGGTGGACGCCAGTGCGCCTGGCGCACCCTTCGGGGTGCGTGAGGTTCAATGAATTACCCCGTCGCGTGGTCCTTTCATTGCTGAAACACGGCAGGCCTTCGGGCCGGTCGAGATGGACCACAAGACAGACCGAAGCGATGGCTCGCTTCGGTATTTGAGCTTTCGAGCTCTTCCAAGCTTGTCTCGCGCCTTCGGGCGCTAGCATCAAGTTTTCACGGAGAGTTTGATCCTGGCTCAGGACGAACGCTGGCGGCGTGCTTAACACATGCAAGTCGAGCGAGAAAGCACCTTCGGGTGTGAGTACAGCGGCGAACGGGTGAGTAACACGTGGGCAACCTGCCCTAGAGACTGGGATAACGCTCCGAAAGGGGCGCTAATACCGGATGACGCGTGATCTGCCAAGTGGATCACGCCAAAAGGTAGCTTAGGCTTCTGCTCTGGGATGGGCCCGCGCCGGATTAGCTTGTTGGTGAGGTAACGGCTCACCAAGGCGACGATCCGTAGCTGGTCTGAGAGGACGATCAGCCACAC
>CAIWHY010000375.1 GCA_903912585.1 uncultured Thermoleophilia bacterium
CGCCCGTAGTTGCGGCTCTGCAGCAGGTTCGCCTTGTACCAGCTGAAGACCGGCGGCGAGGCGATGACGAGCAGCGCCCCCGCCGAGATGGCGAGGAAGGCGAAGACGCCCCAGCCGATCGGCACATTGAACAGATGGTGCAGGCGTGAGGGTGTTCCGGGCGGGCCGTTCATGAACGTCGCCGTGACCGGCAGGCTGAAGTTGTTGGTGAGCACGGCGATCAGCACCGCCTGGGCGGCCAGGATCAGCCCGACGCCGACGTTCCAGGCGCGCAGGCGGGTGAGGCGCCTGTCGGTAGTGGCGTCCGGCGTCGCGGCCGGGGCAGTCGTGGTTGTCGCGGGCATGTAGTCCCCCTTCGGGGTCGATGGCTGAATGACGGAGTGCGGCGCTATCGCTCGCAGGCCTCGGCGGCGGTGCGCTCGATGATCGCGATGAAGCCGTCGAGGAAGCGGCCGACAGCCTGGCGTTCGGGATCGCTCAGGCCCTCGGCGAGCGCGAGGATCTCCATCGCCATCGGTGCGACTTCCTGCGTGAGGTCGTCGTCCGCCTTCTGCGTGCGCGTGACGACGACGCGCCGCCGGTCGGAGGGGTGCGGCGCGCGCGCCGCGTGACCGCTCGCTTCGAGCCGGTCGACAAGCGCGGTGACGGCGCCGGTGGTCATCTGCAGGCGCTGCGCGAGATCGCTCGGGCCCAGGCCGCCGGCGCCGAGATGCTCGAGCGCGAGCATCTCCGGGACGCTGATGCCGACCGCGCGTGAGAAGGCGACCATCAGCCGCGACATGGCGATGTCGAGGCGCCGCGTCGCCCAGGTGACGTCCTCGGGCGTGTACTGCTGGTCCACCGCAGCTTCGCTCCTCTCGATGGACTTCCATTTATCTTGATGATTGAGATACCCATGCGAGGGGAAACCGTACCGTCGAGATACAACCGGACTCGGAAGCGAACGCCTCCGGAGGAGATCATGGAAACCACCAATCCGCTCATCCGCTTCATCACCGGCCGGCGTACCAAGTGGGTCGTGCTCGCCATCTGGATCGCGATCGCGATCGTGTCGCTGCCCCTCGCCGGCAAGCTCAGCA
Organism: uncultured Thermoleophilia bacterium; assembly: GCA_903912585.1. GTDB lineage: Bacteria > Actinomycetota > Thermoleophilia > UBA2241 > UBA2241 > CAIXSE01. The sequence continues at coordinate 1,080 of CAIWHY010000375.1, forward strand.
GCCTTCAGAAGAACGACCAGAAGAGTTCGCTGCCCGCCGGCGCGCAATCGGCGAAGATCCTCGACGCGCAGGCGCACTTCCCCGGCGCCGCTACGTTGCCCGCCCTGGTCGTCTACCACCGCTCAAGCGGGCTGACGGCACAGGACAAGGCCGTGATAGCGGCCGACGCCGCCAGGATCAAGGCGCTCAACCTGAGCGGCGTGCAGGGAGTGATCCCCGGGCAGCCGTCCGCCGACGGCCGCACGGCCATCCTCACCGTCCCGCTCAAGGCCGCCAGCGACCTCAATCTGACGATCAACGACGCCACCAAGATCAGCAAGGCCGTGGGCGAAGGCACCGGCGGCCTGCAGGTGCGCACCACGGGTCCGGCGGGCTTCCTCGCCGACACGGTGCGCGTGTTCAGCAACATCAACACCAAGATCCTGCTGGCGACGGTCGTGATCGTCGCCGTCCTGCTGCTGATCACCTACCGAAGCCCGTTCCTGTGGCTCGTGCCGCTCCTCGCCGTGGGCCTGTTCGCCGACCTGCCGTCGCG
>CAIWHY010000376.1 GCA_903912585.1 uncultured Thermoleophilia bacterium
CGTCACGGCGGCGCCGGCGGCGGTCGTGAGGTCGCCGCCGGGGCCGGCTTCGCCCGGCCGCCGCCTCTTGCTGCCGGGCAGCATCTGCTTCGCGAGCCTCATGCCCATACCGGCGGCACCGATCTTATCCTTGGGCACGTGGCCCTTGGCGACCATCGCCGCGCCGAACTGGACGTTGTCGATGCGCGGCTGCTTGCGCAGGCGCGTGGCGGCCACGTCGGCGGCGGAGCGCTCGGGGCAGCGGATGGCGCCGTGCTCGCGTTCGAGCTCCCGCATCCCGTGCAGCACGGCCGAGACGTCGATGTCCATGCGGCAGACACTGGTGCAGGTGCCGCACTCGGTGCAGCGCCAGAGGTCGTCGCTCTTGAGCACGGCCTCGATCTCGCCGGCCAGCATGAGGCGGACGAGCCGCCGCGGCCCGCGGTAGAGCTCGCGCCCGCTCGGGCACGACGAGGTGCAGGTGCCGCACTGGTAGCAGGGGTAACACTTCTTGGCGAGACGCTTGAACTCGTCGACGACGGCCTGCGGGTAGGCGGTGTCAGCGGCCACGGCCACAGCCCTCACCTCCCTCGCAGGCGGCGCCAGTCGGGGCGCCCGAGGCGGCGCCGGCGGTGGCGCCCGCCAGGGCGCCCGCTCCGGCGCCGATCAGCTCCATCTCGCGCTCGAGCATCTCCAGCGAGAGCTCGTCGCCCGCGGCCCTGGCGGCGAACATGCGGATCCGCCGGCCCACGCTGAGCCGGTCGACGGCGCAGAGGTGCCAGAGCTCCAGCGGCAGCGGCGTGCCGCTGTCGGCGAGCACCTCCTCGGCGATGTGCAGTTGCTCGAGAGCGCTGGTATCGCCGGTACGGTACTGGCAGCGGCCTTCCGCGCAGCCGGCGAGGAACACGCCGGCGGCGCCGAGGCGGGCCGCCTCGACGATGTGCAGCGCGCTCAGCCTGCCGAGGCAGGGCAGCTCGATGAGCCGCACGTTCTCCGGGTACTTGTCGCGGTGCTGGCCGCTCAGCCCGATGGCGGCCCCGGCGCACTCCTTGCAGTAGAAGCCGATGATCGGCTTGTCGGCGGCCTGCGCCATCATCGCGATGCGCCCGAAGAGCGCCTCGTCGCCGAGGTTGTGGGCGATCGCGACCTCGGGGCAGTTGGCGGCGCAGATGCCGCAGGCGCGGCAGGTCTCGGCGTCGATCACGGCGAGCTTGCTGTCTTCCTTGACCGCGGCCGGACGCGCCGCGTCCGCCGGCCGGTCCACGAGCGTGATGGCGGCGAACGGGCACATCGTCATGCAGGTGTCGCAGCCGACGCATTGGGCGGCGTCGACCTGCGAAGCAGGCGTGCCGCGCCGCCCCGGCGAGGTGAGGAAGTTGTGGATCTCGCCGGCCACGGCGCCCGCCTCGGTGTTGACCTCGATGAGCGCCTTGGGGCCCGCGGCCGAGCCGCAGACGAACATGCCCTCGCTGCTCGTCTCGGTGGCGCGGTTCTTGTGGTCGAGGATCTCGATGAAACCGTCCTCGTCGCGCTCGATGCCGAGCGTCTCGGCGATGTGCTCGGTGTCGGTCGCCGGGACCATGCCGGTGCTGAGCACGACGAGGTCCGGGCGCAGCACGCGCTTGCGCGCCGCGGTGACGTCCTCGACCTCGATCACGGGGTTGCCGCAACGGTCGAACTGCACCTCCGGCGGCGTGCCGCGCAGGAACTCCACGCCGGCCTCGCGGGCGGCGAGAAACCAGTTCTCGTAGCCCACGCCGGCGGTCCGCATCTCGAGGTAGCAGATGGTGACGTGCATCTCGGGGACCAGCGTCTTGAGCCTGATCGCGTGCTTGAGCGCGATCATGCAGCAGAGGCGGGAGCAGTGCGGCAGGTGGCGCTTGTCGCGCGAGCCGGCGCACTGGACCATCACGATGTCCTTGGCCGGCATGAAGCCGAGCGACGCCTGGCCCTCCCAGGAGTCCAGCATCTCGGCGAGCTCGACTTGGGTGACGACGCCGTCGTGGCCGTAGCCGAGGTCGGTGTAGTACTTGGGCGGCGCCGGCTCGCAGCCGGTCGCCGTGAGGATGGCGCCGGCGTGCACCGTGGCGCGCTCCGGCGACTGGGTGAAGTCGATCGCCTCGACCGGGCACGACTCGGCGCACTTGCCGCAGAACGTGCAGGTGTCGAGATCGATGGTGCGGACCACGCGGCCGTCGTAGAACTCGCTGAAGATGGCCTTCTTGCCGGGCTCCGAAGCGGGTTCCGGGCAGACCGTCTCGCAGGTGCCGCAGTTCACGCAGGCGTCGGTGACGAGGTTCGGCAGGCGGCGGATGCTCACCTCGAAGTCGCCGGGGTGGCCGCTGACCGACTCGACCGTGGCGCGGCGCCAGATGTCGAGGTTGGGGTGGTCGATGGCGACGTTGCGGTGGAAGCACTTGCGCGTGCCTGCCTGCGCGTCGGTGGTGGGCAGGCACTGGCCGCAGTCGTTGGTGGGGAAGACGGTGCCGATGCGGGCGGCGCGGCCGCCGAGGAACGGCCGCCGCTCGACGAGCTCGACCTTGTGGCCCATCTGCGCGAGCTCCACGGCGGCCTGCGTGCCGGCCACGCCGCCGCCGATGACCACGACGGTGTCGCGGCGCTCGGGGTAGCTCACCGTGTCGGCCGGCGCGTCCGGGTAGGCGATCGACGAGTCGACGACGCGGGCGGCCTTGTCGGTCACCGCGTCCACGTCCTCGCCGTGCACCCAGCTGCAGCCCTCGCGGATGTCGGCGATCTCGAGCTGGAGGCCGCGCGCCACAAGCTTCTGGAAGCGCCGCGCGGCGAAATCCGCGGAGCAGCCGGCGAAGACGAGCTGGCGCGGGAGCCGCTCGCCGGCTTCCATGAGCTCGAGCAACTGGGCCTGGCCGCCGCGACTGCACCAGTGGTCGCCGCGGACGACTTCGGCGTGCAGACCGGCATGCGTCTCGAGCCGGTCGAAATCGATGTTCTTGAGCGTGCCGGCGCACTCACAGAGGAGGACGAGCGGGCGGTCGAGGCCGCGGCCGTTCGGGGAGGTCATGCGCGTACCTCCTCGGGGGC
>CAIWHY010000377.1 GCA_903912585.1 uncultured Thermoleophilia bacterium
TCCTCATCCCGTCGCTGTGTCTGTCCGCCCTCGGTGTCTGGGCCTACTACCGAAGCTGGAACACGGCCAGGGTCCTCTACTCGGACCAGGCCGCTTATCGGGCCGGCGAGCTGTCGTCGGAGATCACCGGCATCAGCAAGATGCCGGGACGTTACTCGCCGGCCGCCCGGGCGCTGCTCACGCGCGCCATCGCCAACCAGTACGGCGCCCTTGACCACACTGAGGGCGCGAACTGGTCGACGCTCGCGGCGGTCCGGGACCAACACGTGTTGCCGGTCTGGGCGGTGAGGCGTCTGCAGCGGCGCGGCTTCGCTATCGGCGGTACAAGCGGACCGACGTCTCCCGAAGGGGCCGAGATCGTCGCGTGGCGCGTCGGCCCCAGCACGGTGCGCTACTACACGAACGTCTGGGGCACGAGCGAAGGCTTCTCGGCTCCCGTCCCCATCCGTCGCCTGCTGCCGATCGCCCTTCTCGGGATCGCGCTGATCGCGACCTTGGGTCTGCTGGGCGCCTGGATCCTCTCGCGCAGCGTCGTGCGCCCTGTCCGCCGGCTGGCGGAGGCGAGCGGCCGGCTCGCCGAAGGCGAAGCCGGCGTCACCGTGACGCCGGAGGGTCCGCGCGAGATCCGTGACCTCGCGGACTCCTTCAACGACATGAACGCCAAGCTGACCAAGGCGCAGGAGACCGAGCAGGCGTTCCTCCTCTCGGTCAGCCACGAGCTCAAGACGCCGCTGACCTCCGTGCGCGGCTACGCCGAGGGCATCGGGGACGGCACCGTGGCGCCCGCCGACGGGGCCGCCGTCATCGGCGCGGAGTCGAGCCGTCTCGAGCGGCTCGTCGGCGACCTGCTGGACTCGGCGCGCATGCGCAAGAGCGCCTTCGCCGTACGCCGCGAGGCGGTCGACCTGACGGCCTTGGCGAACGATGTCGCGCGGCGCTACGAGGGCACGGCGCGCGACGCCGGCCTGACGCTGCTCCTCAACACCGAGGCCGCCGGCGGTGCGGTGGCGGACAACGACCGGTTGCTCCAGGTCGTCTCCAACCTGGTCGAGAACGCGATCCGTTGCACGCCGGCGCCGGGGAACGTGACGATCACGACCGCGCCCGGCGCCGTGACCGTCGCCGACACCGGCCGCGGCCTCACCGGCGACGACCTGCCGCGCGCCTTCGAGCGCTTCTACCTCTACAGCCGCTACGGCACCGACCGTCCCGTCGGCACCGGTCTTGGGCTGGCGATCGTGAAGGAACTCACCGAGGCGATGGGCGGCACGGTGAGCGTCTCGAGTGCCGTCGGCGTGGGCACCGCGTTCACTTTGGTCCTGCCGCACGAGGAGGCTTCGACGCTCGTCATCGGGCCTGCGGGTGACGTGACGGTGCCCGTAGCCGCACCCGCTTCCGCATCCGCGCCTGTCACGCCTGCGCCTGTCGCGCCCGATTCGCCTGCGCACGACACCGCGCACGCCGCACCTGCCGTCCCTGTGCCCGACCCCCTGGACGATGCGTCGTGATCGCGGGCGCCGCCGCATCTATCGCTCTCGCGCCCTGCGGCGGCGTCGCTCCGCGTTCGTCCTGTGTGTCCTGGCCGCTCTGGCGGGTGTCGTCCTGGCGGCGGGGCAGAGCCGCGGCAGCGAGCGCGTGACCTACGACCGTCGTGCGGCGGCGGCCTACGCCGACACCTGGGCGCTGAGTACGAATCCGGCCTACTGGTCCTCGCCGGACAGCGACTGCGCGGACTTCGTCTCGCAGTGCCTGGCCGCAGGCGACCTCCGCCCGCTGTCCGGCGCCGGAGGTGACTGGCACGAGAACGGGACGGACCTTCCGGGCGTTGCCTGGGTGAACTGCGCTGCGCAGATGCAGACCCTGACGGTCGATGGCCAGGAGCACACAAGCTACGCCGCTCACGTCACCAAATCACCGCCCCGCGACTGGGCGGCCGGCGACGTTGTCTATCTGGGCAACACCGTCAATGGCACGACCGAGTGGCAGCATGTGATCATCTGCGCCGGCCGCGATCACGGGCAGTGGGTCTACGACAGCCACACCACAGCGCACCTGCGGCAGTCGCTCGAGCTCTGGTATCCGGCGCACTTCTCGCTGATCCGGTACTGCCACATCGCCGACTCGGTGAGCTACGGCTCGCGCGGATGATGCAGCAGCGGCCGGCCGGACAGCTCCCTGCCGCCGCTCGCGCCCGCTCGCGCCCGCTCGCGCCCGCGGGCCTCTAGCCGAGCAGCTTCCGCAGCTCGGCGGCGTAGTCGCGGTCCTGCCTGGCGCTCTTCTCGAATGCCGCAGACCGGTCGCCGAGGATCGCCCGGCACTCGGCCGCGAAGGCGTCGTGGTACCGCGCCGCGTCCTCTTCGGCCCGGATGAGCTGCTCCACCGCGCCCGGCCACGTCGTGACCGGCTCGGCATCGAGGATCCCGAGGTACGCCGGTCCGTCGAGTGCGTGGACGGGCTCCCGAGCCGCCGGCCCGGCTACGATGGGAAGGACGCCGAGCTTCTGGACACGGTCGTCGTGAGTGCAGACGACCTCTTCGAGCTTGTCGCACCAGATCTGGTCGGGCGCAAGGACGCCGGCCGCCGCCGCGAAGTCGGCGCAGGCCTGCTCGGCCTCGAGGGCGAAGCGGAGCGCCGAGCCGTAGTCGGTGATGTCGGGGAATCGGTGGGCCACCTCTGCTCCTTTGCTTGGGTCTGGAGGAGGTAGTACCCGGTCGCAAGGTTCAAAAACGAAGACGGGGAGGAGGGCA
>CAIWHY010000378.1 GCA_903912585.1 uncultured Thermoleophilia bacterium
CGGCGGCGCGCATCATCGGCTGGCCGCTCCAGAGGCTGGCCCCGACCAGCGGCCGCCTGGCCCGCGACAACGCCGGCCGTAACCCGAGCCGCACGGCCGCCACGGCCGCGGCGCTCATGATCGGCCTCGCACTGGTCGTGTTCATCGCCGTGTTCGCCCAGGCGATGAAGGGCTCGTTCGGCGGCGCGATCGACAAGTCCACGCGCGCCGAGCTGGTCGTGCAGGACCGCACTGCGTTCATGGGCGTGCCGCAGAAGACCATCCGCTCGCTGGACGCCGTGCAGGGCGTCGACACGGCGGCCGGCACGGGCTACGCCGACCTCCAGGTCAAGAAGGGCGGCGTCATGAGCGCCTACGCCGTCGACCCCGCCCTCTTCGCTCGCGTCTGGGCGCTCGACTGGCAGCAAGGCGGCAGCGACTCCCTCTTCGCCAAGCTCGACGCGCATCACGTCCTGCTCGAGGACGGCGCGCCGCTCGCCGCCAAGCTCAAGGCCGGCGACACGATCGCCGTCACCACGCAGGGCGGCAAGAAGGCCCAGCTCACCGTGCTCGGCTTCTACCGCGACCAGATGGCGTTCACCGGCATGATCACCAGCCTCAACGCCTTCAAGAGCCTGGGCCTGCCCACCGCATCCGTCCTCACCTTGGTGCGCACCCGGGACGGCGCCAACGTCAGCGCGACCCAGGACGCGGTCGAGAAGGCGCTCTCCGCCTTCCCGACGCAGAAGGTCATGACGAGGAGCGAGTACCTCGCCACGATCAACAAGATGGTCGACCAGATCCTGATGATGTTCTACGGCTTGCTGGCCATGAGCGTCCTCATCTCGGTCTTCGGTATCGTCAACACCCTCGTGCTCAGCGTCCACGAGCGGACGCGCGAGATCGGCATGCTGCGCGCCATCGGCGCCACCCGGCGGCAGCTCCGCCAGATGGTCCGCTACGAGAGCATCATCACCGCCGTGATCGGCGGGGTGCTGGGCACGGCGGTCGGCATCGCCATGGCCTACGTGATCGTCACCCAGCTGGGCGGCGACGGGCTGACCTTCAGCCTGCCGTGGACGCAGCTCGGCGTGTTCCTCGTCCTCGCCGTGGTCGTCGGCGTGATTGCCGCGGTGCTCCCGGCGCGCCGCGCCGCCGGCACGCGGATCCTGGAGGCGATCCAGTACGAGTAGAGCGGCCGGCGCTCTCCTCGCTCCGTGTCTAGCCCGAGTGCTCGCGCACGTCCACGTCGCCGCCGGGCTCGAAGGCGATCTCGCCGGCGGCGACCCGGAAGACGACGTCGGCGACGCGCTCCGGCGACATGCCCTGCATGTCGTTCATGCGCGTCGCCGTCACGGCGGGATGAACGCTGACGATGCGCTTCTGCGGATGTTCCAGGGCGAGCGCCCGCGTGAAGCCGCGCACGCCCCACTTGCTGGCGCAGTACGGCGCCAGGGTCGGCGTGCCGTGGAGCGACGCGGTGCTGCAGATGTTGATCACCGCGTCGCTGATCATCGGCAGGAAGACCCACGTGAGCTTCATCAGGCCGACGAGGTTCACGGCGATCTGGCTCTCGATCTCGCCGAAGTCCTGCTCCAGGAACGGCCGCCACACGACGACTCCGGCGTTGTTGACGAGCACGTCCACCACGCCGTAGCGGTCGATCACGCGCTCGAACAAGGTGCGCACGCTGTCGTCGTCGGCGAGCTGCAGCGAGACGAGGAGCACGTCCGGCGCCCCGAGGTCGAGGCACCGCGCCGCGACCGCTTCGGCCTCGGCCCGGTGCGCGAAGAAGGTGAGCGCGAGCCTGCAGCCTGCCGCGGCGAAGCGCAGCGCGATCTCGCGGCCGATGCCGATGCTCGCGCCGGTGACCAGGACG
>CAIWHY010000379.1 GCA_903912585.1 uncultured Thermoleophilia bacterium
CTCCTCTCGCCGTGGGACTCCGCGGCCGGCGCCGTGATCGCGCGCGAGGCCGGCGCGGCGGTGAAGTTCCCGGCCGCGGCGCACGGGAGCGGGCCCGCCGTGGTCGCCGCGCATCCCGCGCTCATGCCGGCGTTCCTCAGCTTGCTGCGCGAGGCCGGCGCGCTGGCGTAGCAGACCCGCGCCGCCGCCAGCAGTGCGCCGGCGTGCCCGGCTACGGCGCCTCGCCGGCGGAGAGGACGGAGACGTCGGAGCGCGGAGACTTCAGAGAAGCCCCAGGAGCTCCTCTGGGTGATCGACCACGACGCTCGCACCCGCCTCGACCAGCTCGCCTCGCGTGCGGAACCCCCACGACACGCCGACCGGCGTCATCCCGGCGGCCAGTGCGGTGCGCATGTCGGTCGGCGAGTCGCCGACATAGACCATCCGGCCTGGCTCCAGCCCGAGGCTCGCGGCGGCGCGCAGCGCCCCCGCCGGATCGGGCTTGAGCGGCACGTCCGGCCGCGCGCCGGCGACCGCGCCGAAGGCGCCGTCCGCGAACAGCGCCGCCACGATCAGGCGTGTGGGCTCGTCGGCCTTGTTGCTGAGCACCGCCAGCTTCAGCCCACGTACTCGGAGGGCGACCAGCAGCTCCGGCACGCCCGCATACAGGTGAGTCTTGACCAGATTGTGGGCGCTGTAGTCGGCCATCATGAACGCGAAGCACCTGTCGACCGTCGGCTCGTCGCGCCGGTCCGCGGGGAGCGCGGCGCCCACGAGCTGGTGGATCCCGTGCCCGATCATGCGCTGGTAGTCGGCGTAGCCGTGCTCCGGCAGCCCCTCGCCGCGCAGGACCCGGTTCATCGCGTCGGCCAGGTCCTCCAGCGTGTCGGCGAGCGTGCCGTCGAGGTCGAACAAGACACCGTCGAATCTCATGCGACCCACCTCCATCCTGCCGTCATGCGCTGGCGACCCTGCGGAGCGCCTCGCCCGGCCGGGATCAGAATCGCAGGGGGACGCCGGTGCTGGTCGCCTCGCCGCCACCGGGGAGAGGCGCGCCGGACTCGTCGAAGATCTCATAGAGGATCGTGGACGTGAACCGCGCGCCATCGGCCGACACGACGATCGTCTCCGTGAAGACACCGCGACCGGCGACCTGCCAGCCGCCGCCGCCGGTGAGGTCTTCAAGAGCCGCGGGCGGGCTCGTGGGGTAGAACTCGTACTTGGCCTCGAACCGATCGGGGCCGGTCCTCCGCCAGATGCCGTAGGCGGGAGGCACGGGAGGGGCGGCATCGTAGTTGGAGGACTCCGTCATCGTGCCGCCGGCATTGAAGACGTACATGAACTCGAGATCGTCGACGGCGGCGAACTCCCCGCTGCTGAAGCTGAGCCTGGCTCGCCACTGGCCCACGAGATCGAGCACGCCTGCTCCGGCGCCGCTCTCCGACGAAGATGGGTTCTCGGCCATTCCCGCTCCTTTCGCACTTCGCGGCGCTCGATGCGGCGCGCCGCCGGGGTCACTCGCTCCATGAAGAGCGCCTACGCTATCATGAGCCCAGGCGGCCTCGCGGGCCTGCGTGAGGTCACCCCTTCACGGCGGCCCGCGACCGCGACCTCGCGGCGATGGAGAAGGAGCGGCGAGTGGACTTCTACCAAGGCAGGATCCTGCGCGTCGATCTGAGCGAGTCGACCACCGCGGTGGAACCCCTGCGCATGGATTGGGCCGAGCTCTACGTGGGCGGCAAGGGGCTGCTCTTCCGCTACCTGCTCGACGAGGTCGCTCCGGGACTCGACCCGTGGTCACCGGACAACCCGCTCATGTTCTTCACGGGGCCCTTCGCCGGCACGGGCGTCTCGACCTGTTCCCGCCTCGTCGTCGGCTGCAAGAGCCCGCAGACGGGCACGATCCTCGACTCCTACGTGGGCGGCTCCATAGGACCTGAGATCAAGTTTGCCGGCTACGACGCGATCATCCTGACCGGGCAGGCTGCCGAGCCCACGCTGGTCTGGGTCAAGGACGACGTGGTCGAGCTCCGCTCGGCCGCACCATACATGGGCATGAAGATCGGCGAGCTCGAGAGCACCCTGCGCCGCGATCTCGACCCGCGGATGAAGGCGCTCTCCAACGGCCCCGCGGGGGAGAACCACCTGCCGTGGGCGTGCCTCTCTACGGACCAGGCGCACAAGGCCGGTCGTGGCGGAGCCGGCGCCCTCATGGGTCTCAAGAACGTGAAGGCGGTCGCCGTGCGAGGCACCGGAGCGGTGACGGTCGGCGACGCCAGGGCCTTCCTCGCCGACATGTACCGCATCCAGGGTGAGTACCTCCTCACGCCGGCGAACATGTGGGCCCACGAGGAGGGCACGCTGGCCCTCGTCGACATGGTCGACGTCGCCGGCGCGATGCCCACGCGCAACTGGTCGCAAGGGCAGTTCGACGGCATCGACCAGATCAACTCGGCGGCCTTCCAGAAGGTGCGCCTCAAGAAGCGGGCGTGCACGCAGTGCGCGATCGGCTGCCGCAACTTCCACGTCATCGGCGATGCTCACGGCGAGGGGCCGGAGTTCGAGACCGTGGCGCTCTGCGGAGCCAACTGCGGCGTGGGCGACACGGAGGCGCTGTTCCGCTTCAACCTGGCCTGCGACGACCTCGGCATGGACACCATCTCCACGGGAGCCGTGGTCGGTCTCGCCACCGACATGACGGAGAAAGGCATCGCCGACTGCGGCCTTCGCTACGGCGACCACGAAGCGTACATCGCCGCCCCCGAGCTGATCGCGCGCCGCCAGGGGATCGGCGCCGAGCTGGCGCTCGGCGCCCGCGCTCTGGCGTCCCAGTACGGCGTGCCCGAACTGGCGATGGAGGTCAAGAACCTCGAACTGCCCGGGTACGACCCGCGCGGGACGTTCGGCATGAGCATCGCCTACTCGACCGCCGATCGTGGCGGCTGCCACCAGCGCTCCTACGTGCAGGCGGACGAGATCCTCGGCGGCGATCTGCCGCCGGACACCATGGCCGGCAAAGCCGCGGTCAACATCCACTGGCAGAACTTCACGTCGGTGAAGTACTCCGGCATCTGGTGCGAGTTCTGGGCGCTGGAGCTCGAGGAGATGCGCCAGCTGCTGCGCCACGTCTACCGACGAGACCTGAGCGACAGCGAGCTCATGCGCGTCGGCGAAAGGGCCTGGAACCTCGCGCGGCTCTTCAACGTCCGCGAGAGCGTGGAGCCCGACGACCTGCCGCGCAAGCTCTATGCCGAGGACGGCGCTTTCGCCGCCGGGCCGTCGGCGGGCAGGGCGATCGGGGAGGCACGGTTCCGCGCAGCGCTCCTCGAGTACTACGATTTGCGCGGGTGGGACGCGGCGGGCGTACCGAGCGAGCGCAAGCTCGACGAGCTCGGGATCGACTGGCGACCGGAGGCCTGAGTGGCGACGGTCCTCGTCAAGCTGTCGGCCGCTCTGGTCTATCCGTCTGGCCAGACAGACCTCGAGGGCCAGGGGTCCACGGTCGGCGAGGTCATCGCAAGCTGCTGCGCCGCCCGCCCCGAGCTGGCGAGACGTGTACTGGGGGATGACGGCCGGCAGCTCGTCGGCGTGTTCCTGAACGGGCGCAGCATCCGGCAACTCGACGGCCTGCAGACGCCGGTCGCGGACGGCGACGAGCTGCGCCTGACGCCGCCGATCGCCGGCGGGTAGCCGCGGAGCCGGCGGGGCGCCGAGACGGCGCGGCCCGGCCCGCCGCTCAGTCGCCGAGCGCGTCGAAGACGAGGCCGGTGAGCAGCTTCGGGTAGAAGAACGTCGACTTCTGCGGCATCGTCTCGCCGTTGTCGGCGACGGCGCGGACGTCCTCCACCCCGGTCGCCGTGAGGAAGGCGCCGAACACGTACTCGCCGGCAGCCAGCCTGCGCAGCGCCTCGCCGGGGCTCACGACGTAGTCGATGAGCCCCTCGCTGTGCGCCGGATCGATGCCGAGGCC
>CAIWHY010000380.1 GCA_903912585.1 uncultured Thermoleophilia bacterium
ATCCCGTGAAGCGCTCTACTTGATCTCGACGCTCGCGCCGGCCCCTTCGAGCTGCTTCTTGGCCTCTTCGGCCTCGTCCTTGGTGACGCCTTCCTTGATGGCGCTGGGCACGCCCTCGACCACGTCCTTGGCCTCCTTGAGACCGAGACCGGTGAGAGCGCGCACCACCTTGATGACCTGGATCTTCTGGTCGCCGAAAGCGGTCAGCATGACGTCGAACTGGGTCTGCTCCTCGACGGCCTCGGCCGGCGCGGCACCGGCCGCGGGGCCGGCGGCGACGGCCATGGGGGCCGCGGCGCTGACGCCGAATTCCTCTTCGAGCGCCTTGACCATCTCGCTGAGCTCGAGCACGGTCATGGACTTGATGGCCTCGATAAGCTGGTCTTTCGTGAGAGTCTTGTCTGCCATTGTCAGTTCACCTCGCGTAGGGCTGGAAAGCCTTGCTGGACAGTGTCGCGGTGAGGCGTCTCAGGCCTCGCCGGCGGCGGCACGCTGCTCGGCCACCTGGTTGAGAGCGCGCACGAACCCGCTCACGGTGCCCTGGAGCACGGTGACCAGACCCGTCATCGGCGCAGCCATGGTGCCGACCAGCTGGGCGATGAGGACGTCGCGCGGCGGCAGGCTGGCAAGCGCCCTGACGCCGGCCTCGTCGATGAGACTCGACTCGAGCAGACCCCCGCGGATGATGAGGTGCGGGTGGGTCCTGGCGAAGTCGGCCAGAGCCTTGGCGGCGCCGACGAGGTCGTCGCCGCAGAAAGTGACCGCAGTCGGGCCGGAGAGGAACGACTTGACGTCCTCGCGGCCGGCGCGATCGGCGGCGATGCCGCCCAGGGTGTTCTTGACCACCTTGAAGGTGGCCCCGCTCTGGCGGAGCTTGTCACGCAGCTCCGAGAGCTCTGTGACGGTGAGGCCGCGGTAGTCGCTGACGAACATGTCCTGCGTGTCCGTCAGGAGCTGCGCCACCTCCGCGATCACAGCCTCTTTCTCGTTTCTCAGCATATCGACCTCTCAGTCGCAACAAAAAACCCGCTCCCGATGCGGGAGCGGGCACAGGCGGCAGCGCTGGCTCGTCTCGCCTCGGGTGGCGGACCCGTGTGGGTCCATTCAGCTCCCGGAGGAGCACCGACCGTCTTCGGCCGCGGCGCCGGAGCGCCGCGAAGCGGCAGTATAGACGCAAGTGGGGCGCGACCGCAACTGCCGGGCGGCCGCGCCCTCGCGCGTTCAGGACTCGAACAGGTCGCGCGTGCGCGCAGGGTCGAGCTCGATACCGGGACTCATCGTCGCCGCGATGCTGGCGCTTTTGATGTACTTGCCCTTGGCGGCGGCCGGCTTGGCGCGCACGATCTCATCGAGCACGGCGCCGTAGTTCTCCACGAGCTGTTCCTCGGTGAACGACTTCTTGCCGATGCTCAGGTGGATGATGCCGGAGCGGTCGGTGCGGGACTCGACCTTGCCGCCCTTGGCGTCCGCCACGGCCTTGCCGACGTCGAACGTGACGGTGCCCGACTTGGGGTTGGGCATGAGGCCGCGCGGGCCGAGGATGCGGCCGAGCTTGCCGACGGTGCCCATCATGTCGGGCGTCGCGATGGCGATGTCGAAGTCGAAGACGCCCGCCTGGATCTGCTTGGCGAGGGCCTCGCTGCCGACGATGTCGGCGCCGGCCTCCTCGGCCTCGCGCGCCTTGTCGCCCTCGGCGAACACGGCGACGCGCATCTCCTTGCCGGTGCCGTGCGGGAGGACGGTGGTGCCGCGCACGATCTGGTCGGCGTGGCGCACGTCGACGCCGAGGCGGAAGTGGACTTCGACGGTCTCGTCGAACTTGGCGCTCTCGAGAGACCTGAGAAGGCGCATGCCCTCGAGCGGCGTGTAGAGGCGATCGGCCTCGATGGTCTTCTTGGCGGTGATGTACCTGCGGCCTTGCTTGGCCATGTGCGTGACCTCCTGTGGTTCAAGCGGCGACTGCGTCGCCTCCCACTCCGGCGGCCGGGCGGCGAAGCGCCCCCGGCCCATGGGTTGTTGCTAGCTCTCGACCTCGATGCCCATACTGCGGGCGGTACCCTCGATGATCTTCATCGCAGCGTCGACGTCGTTGGCGTTGAGATCGGGCATCTTGGTCTCGGCGATGGCGCGCACCTGCTCGCGCGTGACCGTGCCGACCTTGACGCGGTTGGGTTCGCCCGAGCCCTTGTCGAGGCCGAGCGCCTCGCGCAGAAGCACGGCGGCGGGCGGCGTCTTGGTGATGAACGTGTACGAGCGGTCCTCGAACACGGTGATCTCGACCGGGACGATGGTGTTGCCCACGGCTTGCGTCTGGGCGTTGAACGCCTTGCAGAACTCCATGATGTTGACGCCGTGCTGGCCGAGCGCCGGGCCCACTGGTGGGGCCGGGCTTGCCTTGCCGGCGGGGATCTGCAACTTGATCTTGGTAAGGACCTTCTTGGCCACTGACTGCCTCGCTTACTGCCTGGTTAGGATGTCTTCTTGACCTGGTCGAAGGCGAGCTCGACCGGGGCCTCGCGGCCGAAGATCGACACCATGACCTTGAGCCGGCTCTGGTCGAGATTGACTTCGACGACCTCGCCGGAGAAATCGCTCAGCGGGCCCGACGTGACGCGCACGTCGTCGCCCACGACGAACTCCGCCTTCTGCTTGGGACGCTCGACCGAGGCGGTGTGCATGATGCGGTCGACCTCGGCGCGCGACAGCGCGACGGGCTTGTTCTGGGCGCCGACGAAGCCGGTGACGCCGGGCGTGTTCTTGACCAGCGACCACGTGTCGTCGGTGAGCTCCATCTGGACCAGCACGTAGCCCGGGAACACGCGGCGCTCGCTGGTGATCTTCTCGCCGTCTTTGGTCTCGACGACCTGTTCGGTGGGCACGACGATCTGGTGGATGCGCTCCTCCTGGTGCATCGACTGACGGCGATGCTCCAGGTTGGCCTTCACCTTGTTCTCGTGACCCGAGTATGTGTTGACGACGTACCAGCTATACAAGCGGAGCCCCGATCAGCCTATTACTTTGAGGACGAGGTCGACCGCCTTGGAGAAGACGACGTCGAGCAGGCCCGTGTACACGGTAGCGATGGCGACGGCGACGAGCACGACGATGGTGGACTGGATGAGGTCCTTGCGCGTGGGCCACGTGACCTTGCCCAGCTCGATGCGCACATCGCGCAGAAAGCGCATGAGGCCCTTCTTCTCCGCCGGCTTGGCGGAGCGCGACTTCTGCTGCGGCTTCTGCTGGGCCTTGCCGCGCGCCGGCTTGGCGCTCGCGCGCTTGGCCGGCGCCTTGCCGCCCTGTGCGGGCTTGCCGGCGCCCTTGGCCTTGCCCGGCTTGCCCTGGTCGTTGTTGGAAGTCTTCGCCACTCAATCGCTCCGAAAGTTATTGGCAGGGCTGGAGGGGCTCGAACCCCCGACCCCCGGTTTTGGAGACCGGTGCTCTACCAATTGAGCTAC
>CAIWHY010000381.1 GCA_903912585.1 uncultured Thermoleophilia bacterium
CCTCGCCGCGCTCCATGACGATGGGGCGCGTGCCGATCAGGCGCGCGTAGCTCGACTCGCCGCCGGAGACGACCTGCTGGCACTTGGCGAACAGCGCGCGGGTCTTCTCGAGATGGGCGTCGTCGATGAGGTAGTCGTTCATCGGGTAGGGCTCCTCCACGAACGGCCGGGCGCGGCGCGGTTCCCGCGGGTGCGGGACCGGGTCCCCGGAAGGTGCAGAGAGTCTACACCTAGACGACGGCGGCGAG
The DNA here is from genome assembly GCA_903912585.1 of uncultured Thermoleophilia bacterium. Classification (GTDB taxonomy): domain Bacteria; phylum Actinomycetota; class Thermoleophilia; order UBA2241; family UBA2241; genus CAIXSE01. Next base: position 249 of record CAIWHY010000381.1, read on the forward strand.
CAGGCTCACGCCGGCGATCGTGCAGACGATGCCGACCCACTGCAGCCGCTTGGGCCGCTCGTGCAGGACGAAGTAGCCCAGCAGCACGGCGAACGTGCCGAACTGCGTGGTCGTCACGCCGGCCACCGTGGGCGGACCCATCGAGAAGGCGATTGTGAGCAGCACGACCCCGCCGAGCTCGAGGACGCCGGCGGAGACGGCGCGGACGCGCAGCTTCCCCGGCACCGCGAGACCGCCGGCGGTGAGGAGTGCGAAGGGCAGCGTGACGAGAAGGGAGGCGCTGCGCGAGATGGCGGACTGGGAGAGCCAGCTGATGGCGCCGGCGTAGTTGTAGCAGAGCATGATCGCCGCGAAGAGGAGGCCACTGGCGAGCGCCCACGGCGCGCCCTTCGTCGTCTTGGCGCGCCCCTCGAACGAGGTGAGCAAACCGCCGGCGACGCAGATGACCAGCGCCAGCGCGAGAGGCGGCGTGACCGTCGCGCCGAGGAGGATGACGGCCACGGCGACGTAGGCGCCCTGCAGGGCGTTCAGCGTGGAGACGAGGCCAAGGTCGCCGGTGTTGAGCGCGCGCAGCAGGCAGAAGAAGGCGAAGAAGTACAGGGCGCCCGCCAGCGCGGCGATGCCGGCAGCGCGCCATTCGGCATCGCCGTGCGGCAGGCCGTCGACGAGCAGCGCCACGGGTACGATGATGATGACTCCGGTCGCCAGCACCCACACCATCTGGGTGAGCACCCGTGTCCGGCGCGTGACGTGCTGCGAGAACATGTCGCTCATCGCGTAGGAGAGCGAGGACAGCAGGCCTGTGAGGATGGTGAGCATCCGGCAAGTCTATCGAAGCGCCGGCGCGGCGACGCCCGCAGCGCCGGCGCCTGCGGCCCGGCCGCACGCGCGAAAGGCCTGTCAGCCGGTCGCCAGCAGCCCCACGGCCACGCACGTCAGCGCGACGCCCGCGAGCTGCACGCGCGAGAGGCGCTCACGCAGGAAGACGAGCCCGAGCAGCGCCGCCATCGTGCCGCCTTGGGAGACCAGGACCGAGGCGATCGCGACCGGGCCGATCGAGATCGCCGCCGCCAGGGCGACGAATGCGGCGGCGTCGAAGAGCCCGGCTACGCCGGCGCGCTTCGCCAGCGGCCCGGGAAGCCTCAGTCCGGCGAACAGGAGTGCGATGGGGACGAGCACCACCATCGTCCCCACCCGCCCGTAGGCGGCCAGTGCGACCGGGCTCAGGTCGCGGGCGGCGACGAAGAGCAGCACGGTGACGGCGAAGAGCGCCGACGAGAGCAGGCCCCAGCCGGCGCCGGCCCTGGCCCGGGTCCGGCGGGCCGGCCCCGCGGCGCTCTCGTCCTGGCCGAACAGCTCCTCCTTCGGCGTCTTCTCGATGGACGCCATCAGCCCGCCGGCCACCGCCAGCGGCAAGCCCAGGAGGGCGAGCGCCGGGAGCGTCTCGCCGCGCGCGATCATGACCACGGCGACGAACCCGCCGGCCAGAGAGGCGAGCGGGGTGACGACCGACAGATCGCCGACGACGAGGCCGCGCAGAAGGCAGCCCAGGCCCGCGGCCTCGCAGACCCCGCTGGCGGTCGCGAAGGCGACCGCCCGCCACTCGGCAGGTCCGCTGGGCGGTCCGTCCAGGATCAGTGCGAGCGGCAGCAGGACGGCGACGCCCACGCCCATCGACCACGTGAGCGCCGTCCACACCGCGGCGGCGCGCACGACCTTGACCATGAGAAAGTCGTGCAGGGCGTAGCCGAGCGCCGAGCCCAAGCCGAGAACGATGGTCAGCACGCCGCCACGTCAGGCATCTCCTCGAGCGATGACCAGAGTCCCGCTCGGGGCCGCGGCTTCAGCCCTCAGGGCGGCAGACGTTGAAGTCGGCGAAGTTGCGCGGCACGAGGCCCTGGTGCTTCTCGGCGATCGTGTCGGCCAGCCTGTCCAAGGCCTCGTAGTCCTCGACGCGAGGCATGCCCTTGCAGAGCACCGGCTCGAGGTACTCGACCTTGAGCTTGGGCATCATGCCGACCAGCGTTTCCACCGTCTTGCCGCCCCAGCCGTAGCTGCCGATCACGGTCGCGAACTTGGTGCGCGGCTTGAGCGCGTTGGCCAGGAACGCCGCGTAGGCGGCGAGCGGGTGCGGCCCGGCGAGCACCGTCGGGCACCCAAGGACGAGCGTGCCGGCGTGGACCAGCGAGCTGGCGAGCTCGCCGGCGTCCAGCGTCGTGAGGTCGAAGCGCTCGACCGCGACGCCCCTGTTGGTGAGTGCCGCCGTAAGGTGGTCGACCATCAGCAGAGTGCTCTCGTGCATGCTCACGAACGGCAGGCAGACGATGTTCTGCGGCTCGCCGCCGGCCCAGTCGCGGTAGGCCTCGATGATGAAGCCGGGGTCGTCGTACACGGGGCCGTGGCTCGGGCCGATGAAGCGGATGGGGTACTGCGTGACCTTCTCGATGTTCTTGAGCACCTGGGCGCCGAACGGCATCATGATCTCGGCGTAGTAGCGCTTGGCGCCGTCGTAGACCTCGTGCTTGTCGGCGAAGACGTCGTTGGTCGCGTAGTGAGAGCCGAAGAAGTCGCAGCTGAAGAGGATCTGGTCCTCGGCGAGCCAGGTGCTCATCGTCTCGGGCCAATGCACCCACGGCGTGAACAGGAACGTCAGTGTCCTGTCGCCGAGGCTGAGCGTGTCGCCGTCGGCGACCACCCGGAAGCGCGCCTCGTCGATGTGCAGGTGGTCGATGAGCATCCCCTTTGCCCGCTCGTTACAGACGACGATGAGGTCCGGGAAGCGGCGCAGGAGATCGGGCGTGCAGCCGGAGTGGTCCTGCTCGACGTGGTTGATGACGAGGTAGTCGGGCGCCGGCAGCTCGTCGAGCTGCTCCATCAGCGTGCGGCAGCGCGCCGGGTCGCAGGTGTCGACCAGCGCGTTGGCCTCGCTGCCCTGCACGAAGTAGGCGTTGTAGCTCGTGCCGTCGGGCAGCGGGATGAGCGCGTCGAAGAGGCGGCGGTCCCAGTCGACGGCGCCGACGAGGTGGACGTTGGGGACGATCTGGCGTGGCTTCATGGTCTCCCTCGATGAGGTCGGAAGCGCTCGGTCGGAGCTGGGCCCGATTATAGCCGCGTCGGGCAGCGACGGCTCCGCTGGCGCCGCCAAGCCGCTACGTCCAGGCCGCCCCGCGGCGTCCGAGCTGCACGATATGCCGGCGCCGATGACGGACTCCGGCCCGCGTACAGCGTTCCCGCTCACGCCGTTCGGCGCCAAGGCGGCCGGCGGCAAGAAGCCGGCGCAAGCGAGGGAAGCGAGCGTCACAACGCGCGACCGGATCGCCTCTGCGTACTAGGATTGGCACCAAGCGAGTCAGTCCGAGGGAGCGCGCGTCGTCGTGAGCGAATCGGGCCATCCGACGCTACGACAGCCCGCATGGTGCGGGAGGGCGACGCCGTGACTCCCGCCGCCACGTGTTCCTCCTGCGGCGTCGATGCACCCGCCGGCGCGCGCTTCTGCCCTTCGTGCGGCGCGCGCCTCACTTCCGGTGCGCCCGGCTCCACCGAGCGGCGCATCGTGACGATCCTCTTTGCCGACCTCGTCGGCTTCACGGCGCCCGGCGAGCGGAACGACCCCGAGGACGTCGACGCCGCCCTGCGCGCCTACTACGAGATGGCGCGCAAGACGATCGAACGCTTCGGCGGCGTCGTGGAGAAGTACATCGGCGACGCCATCGTCGGGTTGTTCGGCGTCCCGCTCGCCCACGAGGATGACGCCGAGCGCGCTGTGCGCGCCGCGCTCGAGGTCGTCGGCCACATGAGTGGCCTGCCGCCCCTGGACGGAGAGCGCCTGCAGGTTCGAGCGGCGGTCAACACGGGGCTTGCGCTCGTCCGCCTTCAGGCACGGCCCGGGAGCGGCGAGGGCGTACTGGTCGGGGACGCCGTCAACACGGCGGCGCGCCTGCTCGCCGAGGCGCCGCCGATGGGGGTCGTGGTCGGCGAGATGACCCAGCGACTTACCTCGCGGGCGATCGTCTACGAGGGGATGGCGGCGCGCTTGGCCAAAGGCAAGTCGAAGCCGATCGAACGCTGGCTCGCGCGCGGACCCATCGCACAGCCGGGGGCCGCGATCCAAGCGGCGACGACACCGATGATCGGCCGCGAGGTGGAGCTGGGAATCCTGCTGGGGCTCCTCGACAAGGCGATCGCTTCCCGGAGCCCTCAGTACGCCCTGATCGAAGGCGAGGCAGGCTTGGGCAAGACGCGCCTCGTGCGCGAGATGCGACGCCGCGTAGACGCACGCCCCGACTTCCTCTGTACGTGGCGTCAAGGGCGCTGCCCCGCCTACGGCGACGGCCTCGCCTTCTGGGCGCTTGGGGAGATCGTGGCCGGCCACGCCGGGATCCTGCAGAGCGACGGTCCCGAAGCCGCCGAGGACAAGCTGGAGAAGGCCCTCGGCGGCGGCGAGCGGGACGGCTGGCTCCTTGCCAGATTGCGCCCGCTGGTGGGCCTGCCGGCTCCACAGATCGACCACGACGAGGCTTTCGCGGCATGGCTCCAGTTCATTCTTGGGCTCGCGACAGCACGGCCGACCGTGCTCGTCTTCGAGGACGTGCACTGGGCGAACGACGCGACGCTCGCGTTCCTCAAGCATCTCGTCGAGCACGCCCACGGCGTACCGCTGGTCGTGCTCGCCACCGCGCGACCCGAGTTCCGCGAGAGCCATGCGCAGATCGCCGACTACGCCTCACTCACCACCATCAAGCTCCGCGCACTGACCGCAGACGAATCCGCGCGAATGGTGTCTGTTCTGCTCGGCGCCGCGGAAGCCCCCGGGATCGCCGACGTCGCGGTCTCTCGCGGCGGCGGCAACCCCCTGTTCACGGAGGAACTGGTTCGATTCGCGTTGGAGCGCAACGTGTGGACAGCCTCGCCCGGTGCGCCCTCCCCGGAGGAGGTCGGCGCCGGCGTACCCGACTCGCTGCAAACGCTGATCTCCGCTCGCCTGGACGCCCTGCCGCTTGATCAGAGGGCGCTCGTCTACGACGCATCCGTCGTGGGTCAGGTCTTCTGGCTCGGCGCGCTTGCCGTGATGGACGGTCGCGGCGAGCATGAGACGCGGCGCCTGCTGCAGACGCTCGAACGGCGCGAGTTGGTCCGTGCCGTCGCCGGCTCTTCCATCGCCGGTGAGAACGAGTACTCTTTTTGGCACGCGCTCATCCGCGACGTCGCAAGCGAGCGACTGCCACGCGGCGCGCGCGCCGAGAAGCACATGGCCGTCGCCCAATGGGTCGAGCGCTTCTCCGAGGCGCGCACGAACCTCGCCGGCATCAAGGCCTACCACTACTCCACTGCGCTCGACCTTGCCCAGTCGACCCACGACGACGCTCTTGCAGATCAGCTCTACCGTCCTGCCTTGAATGCACTCAGCCAGGCGGGCGATGTCGTCAGCCGCTACGACGTCATTTCGGCCGCAGGCTACTACGAGCGTGCTGTCAGGCTGGCGGATGACGATGACCCGCAGCGCTGCCGGCTCATGGCTTCCTGGGGAGATGCCTTGACAAGACTCAGCCGCTACGAAGACGCGGACTCGACCCTGGAACTGGCTGCCGCTCTCGCCCTCGAGATCGATGACACGCTGTCGGCGGCGCGTGCGCTCGCCGCTCGCGCGACTGCCTTCAGGTTCCTCGGCCGCAGGGGCCGGCCGCTCGCAGAGCGAGCCCTGGCTCTCGCTGAGGGCTTGCCGCCGTCGCCCGAGGTGGTCGATCTCCTGGTGCATTGTGGACGAGAACTCATCAGCAGCAAGTCGGTCACCGAAGAAGAGGGCGTCGCAGTGATGGAGCAGGCGATCTCGATGGCGGAGGAGTTGCGCCTTCCTGCTCCACCGATGGCCTTGGGCCTTTGCGGCTATCTTCTGTCGTGGATGGGAGATCCGCGGGGGCGTCGTATGTGCGAGGAAGCCGTTGTGGCAGCGCAGACGCAGGGCATGGGAGGGATACTCGCGTACTGCCAGCTGGGGGTCGCCGAGGTGACGCTGGCGGAGGAAGGGCCGCGGGCCGCCGCGGAGCTGTACCCGGCGGCGCTCCACTCCGCCGAGCGGCACGGCGACCGGGAGACGGCCCGAGGCAGCACGGCGATGATGGCAGACTGCCTGCTGCTGAGCGGCTTCTGGGACGATGCGCTGCGCCTGGCGACGAGACTTGCGGATGAGCTTCAGGAGAGTCACGAGATCTACGACCTGCTTCAAGTACGAGCCGTCGTCGCGCAGGTGCGCGGCCGACGAGGGGAGATCGGTCCGGATGACGCCGCCGTGACTTGGCTTCTTGGCGCCTGTCGGGACTCCGCCCTGGGTGTGAGCCAGCCCGCCTTCGTGGTGCCGGCTGCGCTCTACGCGAGGGCCGGCGCCCACGCCACCGCTGCCGGTCTCATCGAGGAGTGGCTTGCCGCTGCCGACCCTCCAGACGTCGTCGGTCAGACCGGTTTCCTGTATGAGGCCGCACGGATCGCGGTTGCCGCCGGGGCGCCTCGCCTGGCCGAGCAGGAGCTCCGCAGCATCTCTCATGACCAGCCGTTCGTCAGGCACACCATCGTCGCTATCAAGGCGGTGCTCGCAGCGTCTGCCGGCGACCAGCGGAAGGCCGTTTCCCTCTACGAAGACGCTGCGCTGCGCTGGCGCGGATTCGGCATGCCCTACGAGGAGGCCCACGCGCTGGTCGGCCTCGGACTCAGCCTGGCTGCCATCGGTCGCGTTGACCCGGCGCGCGCCGCTCTTGTGGACGCCGCGCGCCTCTTCGAATCCCTCGGCGCGCGTCCGGATGTTGACGACGTTCGTCGGTGGAGCGAAGGCCTGCCGGCCTAGCCGGGCTCTGGTGCAGAAGGCTCAAGTACCGATCGCCGACGGTCACCATCGACCGCTGCAAGATGAGCGTGGACGATCCGGCGGCGGCCCAGCGGCCAACCCTGCCCAGCATCCGCCATGAGCCGCGCTCGAGCTCGCGTCTGGCTGGCGCCCTCAGCCGCCCTCGTCGAGCTCGTCCGCGAGCTGTTCCACGAACAGGCCGACGTCGGTGACGATGCCGATGGCCTGGAAGGAGCCGCGGTCGGCCAGCTTGGTCACGACCGCGGGGTTGATGTCGGCGCACACGGTGCGCACGGCGGCCGGCAGCATGTTGCCGACGGCGATGCTGTGCAGCATCGTGCTGAGCATGAGGCAGGCGCCGGCCTGCTGGGCGTACTGGCGCATCTCCGCCTGCGCCTGCATCACGTCGGTGATCACTTCGGGCATCGGCCCGTCGTCGCGGATGCTGCCGGCGAGCACGAACGGGGTGCCGGTCTTGATGAGCGTGTACATGAGACCAGCGGTGAGGACGCCCTGGTCGACGGCGGCCTGGATGCCGCCGCAGCGGCGGATGGTGTTGATGGCGCGCAGGTGGTGCTCGTGGCCGCCGGGCACGGCGGTGCCTTCCCTGAGGTTGATGCCGAGCGACGTGCCGTACAGGTTGCTCTCGATGTCGTGCGTGGCGACGGCGTTGCCGCCGAAGACGGCGCCGATGTAGCCCGCCTCGATGAGGCGGGCCAGGCTCGGCGCCGCGCCGGTGTGCACCACGGCCGGGCCGACGACCGCTATCGTCAATCGGCCCTCGTCCCTGACCTGCCTCAGGATGTGCGCCACTTCGTGGACGATCTGCGCCTTCGGCTTCTCGCTGCTCACCGCCGAGGCCATGAACTCGAACGGCTGACTCTCGCGCGAGCGCTCGAGCGGCAGCACGCGGATGCCCTTGTGGCCGGTCACCAGCAGGTCGCCGCTGCGCACGTCGTTCATCGCCACCGTCTCGGCCGTGGCGACCGTGAGGTCGACCCGGATGCCGCAGTCCATCTCCGGATGCTCGACGCGGATCCAGTCGCCGTTCACGCGCACGAACGTCGTCAGATTCGTCGTGGAGTAGAACGGCTCCGGGAAGACGCCGTCCATGTCGGCCGCCGCCAGCTTCACGTCCTGCGGCTTGACGGCGACGACGCCGAACGCGGTGATCGCCGTGAGCAGCTCGTCGAGGTGCGCGGCGTCGCGCCCGAAGATGCGCATCACCGCGTGCGACGGGTCGTCCTTCATGCGCCCGACATCGAAGGTGAGCATCTCGAACTCGCCCTCGAGGTCCATGATCTGGTCCATGATGTGCGGCATCATCAGCGAATCGATGAGGTGCCCCTCGATCTGAACGTCTTCGTATGGCTTGTCGGGCATGATGCCTCCCGTGGCAGCGTCGCGTAGGGCAAGGATAGCAGGCGAGTGCTGACGCCCGGCGACGGCGGACGCTGCGCCGTTGCTCCGCGAGGCGGTGCTAGCATGGCCCCATGTTCAAGAAGGTCCTGCTCATCGCGATCCCCGTGCTGATCGTGGCACTGCTGGCGGCGGTCGTCATCGTGCCGCCGCTTCTCAACCGCACCGTCACGATCGAGACGAGGGCCCTCGGCGTGTGGCAGGAGACGGGCGCGTCGGCGGCGCCATCGCCGTCGCCGTCGCCGGCCTACAGGCTGACCATCATCCGGACTCCGGGCGGCGCGTATGGTCACGACTACTCGGTCACGTATACGCGCTCGTTCAAGGGAGCATTCCCGGCCGTCCTGGCCGGTGACGAGATCCACGTCTGGGGCGAGAACACCAAGGACATCGTGTGGGTGATCAACTACAACGCGCGCACCGACACCCTTCTCGTCACGCGCCCGGGTGGCCGCGACCTCCACGGGTTGCGCCGCGTCTCTAACTGACACGCCCCCCCAAGCCGGCGCGGGTCAGCTCGGCGCGGGCCGACTCCGCGCGGCCGACCGGCGCGATCGCGCCGCCCCCTCTTGACGCGCCTGTGGCGCGTTCCTATTGTCGGCGCACACGGAACCGGCGCCGGGGTGGGCGCCGGTCCACCTGCGACAGGGGGAGCGGCGATGACCGCGCGCGCGAGGCCGGCAGGCCTACTTCTCAAAGTGTCGCTGGCGCTGGTCGTGCTCGCGCTGCTGGCGGCCGCGGTCGGCGCTACCCGCGCGGCCGCCTCGACCAGCCCGTCGCCGGGCAGCGATTCGGTGCTCCACGTCGGCTGGGTGCAGGAGCCGGACAACCTCAACCCGTTCATCGGCATCCAGGGCACCGACTACATGCTCTGGCACATGAACTACGACTTCCTCGTCGGCTTCGACGCCAAGACGCTGGAGCCGCGGCCGGAGCTCGCCACCAAGTGGGAGGTGTCCCCGGACGGGAAGGTGTGGACGTTCACGATCCGCAGCGACGCCAAGTGGCAGGACGGCCCCCCCGTCACGGCCAGCGACGTCGCCTTCACCTTCAACTACATCGTCGACAACAAGCTGCTGAACCTGGCCGCGTACACGACCGGCATCGTCAAGGCGGTGGCCGTCGACGCCACGCACGTCCAGATCTACACGAGCGCGCCGAAGGCCAACATGCTCAAGATGATCGTCCCGATCCTCCCGGAGCATATCTGGAGCAAGGTGAGCGGCAAGGCGGCGTCGAGCTCTTACCAGAACAAGCCGCCGATCGTCGGCTCCGGGCCCTTCCAGATCACCGAGTGGCAGAAGGGCAAGTTCGTGCGCCTCGTCGCCAACAAGAGCTACTGGGGCGGCACGCCCAAGGTGAACGAGGTCATCTTTCAGCTCTACACCAACGCCGACACGATGACGCAGGACCTCAAGCTCGGCACTATCGAAGGCGCCATCGACCTCCCCACCGCGCAGTTCAAGCCGCTCGGCAGCGTGCCGGGCATCACGACCAACAGGGCGACCTCCTGGAGCTTCATCGAGCTCGCCATGAACTGCTACGACAGCCCCGCCTCCAAGGGCAACCCGGTGCTCAAGGACCCGCAGTTCCGCCAGGCGGTCAACTGGGCGGTCGACCGCCAGAAGGTCGTCGACGTGGCGTATCAGAGCTACGCCACCCTGGGCTCATCCCTCGTCGTGCCCTACTCCAAGTACCACTGGGAGCCGCCGGCCGACCAGGCGTTCGCCTACGACCCCAACAAGGCCAACGCGATCCTCGACGCCGCCGGCTACAGGGACGTCAACGGCGACGGCTACCGCGAGACCAAGGACGGCAAGAAGCTCACGCTGCGCTTCTACGCCACTACGGACTCCGTGCCCAACCAGACCGCCGGCAAGCTCATCGTCGACTGGCTGCGCAAGGTCGGCATCCGCCTCGATTTCCAGGTCATCGACGCCGGCGCGCTCATCAGCTACGAGTACTCGTACGCCGCGGGCAAGTACACGGCCGACTGGGACCTGCTCATCTGGTACTGGGTCGAGGACGTGGACCCCAACTTCATCATGGACATCTACACGCCGCAGCAGATCGAGGGCTGGAACGACTGCGGCTGGACCGATCCCGAGTACACCAAGCTCGATGCACAACAGATCCAGACCATCGACGAGGCCAAGCGCATCCCGATCGTGCAGCAGATGCAGCAGATCTTCTACCAAGGCGCGGCCTACGCCATCCTCGCCTACCCGTACCAGCTGGAGGCGTACAACACCGGCGCCTGGGAGGGCTGGGTCCACGTGCCCGGCCGGGCGCCGGGCGGGCAGCAGGGCGCCGTGCTCTACAGCTACAACAACATCGACACCTACCGGTTCGCGCACCTCAAGGTGGCAGGCACGACGGTGACCACCGGATCGTCAGCCAACGTGACCTGGATCGTCGTCGGCATCGGCGGGGCGATCGTCCTGCTCGGCGTGGTGTGGCTCGTGCGGCGCCGCGGCCGGCGCCGCGAGACCGAGTGAGCCGGCGACGCCCCGCGACGAGCGGCGCTTGAGGGCCCGGGACCTCGGCATCGAGCTAGGTCTCGGGCGTCCCGGCCCGCTGAACGCGATCACCGACGTCGGCGGCGTGCGCGTCGGGCACGAGACACTGATCGCGGGAGACGGGCCGCTGCGCGTCGGTGGGGGGCCGGTGCGGACCGGCGTGACGGTAGTGCTGCCGCACGAAGGCGAGATCAGCGAGGCGCCGCTCTTCGCCGGCTGCCACCGGCTCAACGGCAACGGCGAGCTCACGGGCCTCGAGTGGATCCGCGAATCGGGGCTGCTCACCTCCCCGGTCGCCCTCACCAACACGCACTCGGTCGGCGTCGTGCGCGACGCGCTGGCGCGGCGCGAGATCGAGGCGCGCGGCCCCGGCAAGCTCTTCTGGAGCCTGCCGGTGGTGGGCGAGACATGGGACGGCTGCCTCAACGACGTCAACGGCCAGCACGTCACGGCGGCGCACGCGGCGGCGGCCGTGGCGACGGCAGTCGGAGGCCCGGTGCCGGAGGGCAACGTCGGCGGCGGCACCGGCATGATCTGCCACGACTTCAAAGGCGGCTGCGGCACGGCGTCGCGCGTAGCCGACTGCGGCGGCCGGGCCTTCACGGTCGGCGCGCTCGTGCAGGCCAATCACGGCCGCCGCGAGCGCTTCCAGGTGAACGGCGTGCCGGTCGGACTGCTGATCGGCGACGACGCAGTGCCGATTCCCGTCACGCCGGAGGAGACGCAAGCGGCCGGCGGCGCCGGCTCGATCATCGTGATCGTCGCCACCGACGCGCCGCTCCTGCCGCAGCAGCTCTCGCGCCTCGCCCAAAGAGCGGGGCTCGGCGTCGCGCTGCTCGGCGCCTGCGGCGACAACTACAGCGGCGACCTGATGCTCGCCTTCTCGACCGCCAACCGCGGCCTCACGAGCATGAGCTACGGGGAGCCTGGGCCGATCGGCTTTCCGCTCGAGATGCTCTCACTCGCCCACATCGACCCGCTCTTCGCGGCCGTGGTGGAGGCGACCGAGGAGGCGATCCTCAACGCTCTGTTGCAGGCCGAGACGATGACCGGCCGCGACGGCGTGACCGCCTACGCGCTCGACGGCGAGCGCCTGGCCGGGCTGCTCGACTGCTACGGCCGCCGGCGCTACCGGGGCTGAAGCGGCCTCCGCACCAGCGCGACTCGGCCGCACCGCCGCGCAGGGGCTCAGCCCTCGCCGTCGAGCGAGAGCAGCGGCCGGTAGAGCTCCGGCCGCCGGTCGCGGAAGAAGCTCCAGTCCTCGCGGCGGTAGCGCGCGGCGTCGAGGTCGACCGTCGCGACGATGACCTCCTCGCGATCTCGCGACGCCTCGGCCAGAACGGCTCCGGTCTGATCGGCGATGAAGGACGAGCCGTAGAAGCGGATGCCGAGCTCACCGGCAGCCTCCAGCCCAATGCGGTTGGCGGCCACCACCGGCATCGCGTTGCTCACCGCGTGCCCGCGCTGCGCCAGCTGCCAGCTGTCGCGCGAGTCGTCCCCGGGCTCCGGCGGGTCGCTGCCGATCGCCGTCGGGTAGAGCAGCACCTCCGCGCCTTGCAGCGCCATGGCGCGTGCGGCCTCCGGGAACCACTGGTCCCAGCAGATGCCCACGCCGATGCGTCCGAAGCGCGTGTCCCAGACGCGGAAGCCGGTGTCGCCGGGCGTGAAGTAGTACTTCTCCTGGTAGCCGCCCGAGTCGGGGATGTGGCTCTTGCGGTAGACGCCGAGCACGGAGCCGTCGGCGTCCACCACGGCGACGGAGTTGAAGAACGCCTGGCCGCCGCGCTCGAAGAAGCTCACGGGGATGACGGTGCCCAGCTCGGCGGCCAGGCGGCTGAAGCGCGCGACCGTGGGATGCCCCCGCAGCGGTCGCGCCAGCGCAAAGTGCCCGGTGTCCTGCACGATGCAGAAATACGGCGTCTCGAAGAGCTCCTGCAGCAGGATGATCTGCGCGCCTCGGCCGGCGGCAGCGCGCACGAGCCGCTCGGCCGCTTGCAGGTTCTCCTCGAGCTCCCACGTGCAGGCGAACTGGGTCGCCGCCAGCGTCACGTCACGCGCCATCGTGGCCTCCTGTCTTCGCCTCCGAAGTGAGCCCCACGCGCCCAAAGCACGGACGGCGCCGGCGAGCCTCGCTCCCGCTCGCCGGCGCCGTCAGTCTACTGTCTCAGCCTCGCGTGAGGCAGGTCTTCAGCTTGCGGGCGCGGGCTCGAGAGCGGACTCCGGCTCGGCCCGGGAGTCCGGCCCGGAAGCACCCGTGGCCGCCTCAAGGAGGTCGTCCTTCCCGACAAGACCCTTCTTGATGTTGCGGCGGCCCCAGGCCCAGAAGATGACGGTCACGAGGAAGAAGAAGCCCACGATGCTCAGCGTCACGGTCTCGAAGTAGGCGCGCGACACGCCCCACATGTCGCCGATGCTGTAGCTCTGCCCCAGCAGATTGTCGAGCAGCCCGGGCCAGAGCAGCGTGATCGTCGTGATGATGATGATCGCCTCGGCGCCGATGACGGAGAGCCACAGGCCCACTTTGCCGCCGGGCACGTGGAACGGCCGCTTGCGGTCCGGGTACTTGCGGCGCAGCGTGATCACGGACGGGAAGACGAGCAGGTACATCATCGCGGTCAGCGAGACGGTCACGGCGATGGTGACGGCGAAGAAGGACTCGAGGCTGCCCTTGGCGACCAGGAACACGACCACGACGAACGCCGAGCCGATGAGCGTCGAGAGGATGTTCATGGCGAACGGCGTGCCCTCCTTCGAGAACCGGCCCATCCAGAGCGGAGCCGCGCCGTCGAGCGCGGCGACGGCCTGCACGCGCACCGTCCCCTGCTGCCAAACGGTCCCCGTGCTGATTGCCGTCAGGATGACGAGCACGCCGAGCAGGTAGTTGAACGCTGTGCTCGCGCCACCGAGCACTACCGACACGGAGGCGTAGGCATCTGTGAACCCGGCGACCTTCGAGAGCGCATCGCCGGGCATCACGAGGAGCACGCCGAGGATCATCGAACCGGTGACCAGCGAGGCGATGATCCCGGAGCGGACGATCATCTTGGGAATGTCCTTCTGCGGGTCCTTCATCTCCTCCGAAGCGCCCGTGGAGAGCTCGAAGCCGACGAAGAGGAACTGCAGGAGTCCGATGACGGCGAGGAACCCGACGATCGACGGCTTGAGATCGGAGACGGTGATGGTGCCGGCGGGCTTGCCCTTCGTGAACAGGAACACCACCACAAGGGCCAGGAAGATCGCCCAGGTCAGGAGCCGGACGATCGTCCCGATGGCGCCGGCCCACTTGCCCCACTTGAGCTCGATCCAGGAGAGGGCCGTGCAGGCCCACACGACGCCCAGGCCGACGGCGATCGAGCCCCACGTGCCCAGCGGGTTGTGCGGCAGGAAGAAGCTGTTGGCCGCCGCGACGACGACCGCCGCCACGGTACTTCCGACCCACACCGGGTTGGACATCCAGTAGAAGGTGGCCGTGTAGGCGCCGGCGAGCCGGCCGTAGGCGAGACGCGTCCACACGTAGGGTCCGCCTTCATACGGGAAGGCGGAGCCCAGCTCGGAGACGATCATCCCGTAGGGCACGAGATAGACGACGATCAGGACGACCAGCCAGACGAGCGCCTGGCCCATCCCGACTGCGGCAGTCACCGCGATGGTGTCGATCGCGATCAGCGCCGCCAGGGTGATGAAGACCAGGTCGATGCGGCGCAGCGACTTCTTGAGCTTCTCGCGCTCCTGCCCCATGGCGTTCGCCGGCGGCAGCGCGAGGGTGTTGCCCGGACTCGTGGTGCTCATCGCTTTCTCCCTGTTGCGAATGGCGCGGCGCGCCTGATTGCCGATCTCATGTGAGCAGCGCCCGGGCGATAGGCTGCAGCTCGGGATCGGCCGGCAGCTCAGCGATGCCGATCAGGGCGAGCAGCAGGGCCTTCTGGAAGTGCTTGCGGTTCTCGGCCTCGTCGAGGACGATCGAGAACGGCGCGTCAAGGATCGCATCGGTCATCTCCTCGCCGCGGATCGCCGGCAGGCAGTGCATGAACTTCGCGCCCGGCTTGGTGTGCGCCCACAGTTCCTCGTTGACCTGGTACGGGCGCAGGATGCGGCGCAGCTCGTTCTTCTCGTCCTCGGGCTGCATCCACCACCAGCCGACGGTGAAGACGACGTCGGCATCCTTGACCGCGGTGACGGCGTCGTCGGTGAGAGTCAGGGAGGCGCCGGACTGCGCGCCATTGGCGCGCACGAGCGCCTCCACCTCTGGCGTCATCTGCTCCTCGGGAGGCGCCGCCATGACCATGCTGCTGCCGAGGCGGCTCATCGTCATCGCCACGGACGTGCCCATGGCGTCGGCGCACTTGCCGACGAAGGCGCAGGTCAGCCCCTGCACGGTGCCGAGGTGCTCGTAGATCGTGAACGCGTCGGTCATCGTCTGCACAGGGTGGTCGTAGTCGTCGGTGAGGCCGTTGATGACCGGCACAGTGGCGTGCGCGACGAGCTCGGCGAGCGTGGCGTGGTAGGCGGTGCGCGCCATGATCGCGTCCACCAGGCGGCTGATGACGCGAGCCGTGTCGGCCACCGTCTCGTGGCCGCCGAGGTGGATCTCGCCGGGGCGCAGGTACTGAGCGTGGCCGCCGAGCTCCGTCATGCCCGCCTCGAAGCTGATGCGCGTGCGCGTGGACGGGTGCTCGAAGATCATCGCCAGCGTGCGGTCCGCAAGGAAGGGCGTGCGGACCCGCCGCCGGTACAGTGCTTTGAGCGCGGCGGCCAGGTCGAGCAGGCCGAGGAGCTCCTCGCGCGTGTATTCCTGGTCGGTGAAGTAGTGGCGGCCGCGCAGAGCGGCGAAGCCAGGCAGCGCGGCCGGGTCGGATACGGTCATGACGGGAAAGTCCTCCTCTTAAACGTTCGTGTAACTACCTGCCCGTATTTATATGACCGTTTAACTCGAGGGTGTCAAGCCTGTGACGTCGGCGGTCCCCACGACGGGGGGCGCGGTGGAGCCGCGCGGCCGCGGCAGGGTCGCCCTGCCGCGTCAGAGCCGTCCGGCCCCGGCGTAGCCGTCAGGCGCCGGGCAGCAGCAGATAGGCGCCGATCACGTCGCGCCACGCCCGCCACGCGCGCTCGTGGTCGAAGCCCTCGCGGTCGAGCGCGCGCTGGATGCCGAGGCCCTCGACGACGGCGATGCTGACGGCGGCGAGGGCTTCCGCCTCTGCGTCGCTGAGCTCCCTCGGCGCGGCCGCCAGGCAGTCGCCGTCGACCGCGCGGTAGACGCGGTACTCTTCGGCGAACCGCGCTCGCACGTCGGGATCGCGCAGGGCGTGCGGGAGCAACTCGTAGAGCATCCGGTTGACGCGGTCGTCGGCCGAGACGCCGCGCTGCCACTCGAGGAAGCGCTCGGTCCGCTCCGGTCCCCGGCTCTCGGCGCGGATCTGCTCCACGCCGGCCTCGTCCGGGTCCTGGAAGAGGCTGTCGATAAGCGCGGCGACAAGGCCGGCTTTGCTCCCGAAGTAGTAGGAGACGAGGGCGCGGTTGGCGCCGGACTCCTGTTCCAGAGCAGCCATGGTGAGCTCCGCGTAGCCGCGCTCCGACAGGATGGTCTGGGCCGCGTCGAAGATGCGCCGCGCCGTCGGCGGCAGGTCGGCGAGGCGTACGGCTTTCGGCTCCGGGCTCACGCCGTCACGGTATCATGGAGCGGACGGCCCGCCTCCGGCGGCCGGCCCCTCTTCCGCCTCGATCTCCGCCACCACGCCCTTGGACGTCGGCAGCAGCTCGACGATGAGCACTCCGGCCAGCATCAGCGAACCGCCGGCGACGAGCCGCCACGTCACCGCGTCCATACCGGCGATGATGCCGGCGAGCGCCGCGAAGACCGCCTCGAAGCCGAGGAGGATCGCGGCGTGCGTGCTCGTCGTGTAGCGCTGCGCCCAGCTCTGGATGAAGAACGCGTAGATGGTGCCGCTGAGCGCCGTCCAGAGGATCGCGGCCCACACCTGCCAAGGCAGGTCGAGCGTGATGTGGACGACGAACGGCGTGACGACCGCCAGCGCCAGCGTGGAGAACGCCATCTGCGTGATCGCCAGCGTCGTCGGGCGCACCTGCGGTGCAAAGAACCCGGTGGTCATGATGTGCAGCGCATAGAACAGCGTGCCGAGCAGCGTGATGCTGTCGCCCCAGCTCAACGTGAAGTCGCCGTGCAGCGACAGCAGGCCGAGGCCGACGAACGCGACGATCGCGCCGACGATCTGCCAGCGTCCCGGCGAGCGCTTCGCGACGGCCCAATACAGGAACGGCACCATGGCGACGCTGAGCCCGGTGATGAAGCCCGAGACGCCGGGCGAGGTGCGCTGCAGGCCGATCGTCTGCAGGACCAGCGCCGTGAGGTAGAAGGCGCCGAGCAGGCTGCCCATGCCCCAGTCGCGGCGGCTCGCCTTGAGCCAGCTCGACGGTTGCGCCGCCGCGAAGATGCCGGTCGCGACGACGTAGCGCAGGAGCAGGTAGAGCATCGTGCCGGCGACGATGCTGCCGCCGGCGATCGCCGTCGTGCGCTCCACGACGGACTTGATGAACACGAAGTTGCTGCCCCAGAAGATGGCGACGCTGAAGAGGAGGAGGTCGGCGACGACCGCCTTGCGGCGCGTCGCGTGCGTCAGGGTCGCGGGGGTCGGCATCGCGGCAATCCTATCGCCCCGGAGGAGCGCCGGCGCAGAGCGGGCGGCAGCAGCCTGCGAAGCGCCGGGGCCGCAGCGGCGGCGGCGCGC
>CAIWHY010000382.1 GCA_903912585.1 uncultured Thermoleophilia bacterium
CCGATCGCCAGCGCGACCACGAACCAGGTGATGAAGGTCGTGAAGTAGCCGGGCGCCGCCGCCATCGCCTGGCTGTCGCCCATCGCCTTGCCCACGCCCAGGCGGCGGTCGACGATGAGCGGCAGCGCGTAGAGCCACAGCGTGGTCACGATGAGGCCCGGGACCACGAGGAGCGCGTAGCAGATGGCGACGATCACGCCGAGGACGAAGTAGGCGACCATGAACGTGCCGAGCTCGCCGAAGTCGGCCATGTCGGCGAAGTCCGCCGGGCGCCGCTCGCGCACGCGACGCAGCATCATGCGGATGACGACGCTGAGCATCCACGAGTACACGACGACCGCCACGACCACGAGGAGCACGGAGGCAAAGAACCCGGTCACCGCGCCGACGCCGCCGCCGAACGGTCCCAGCCTGGCAGCGGCGGCGCCCCCGCCGGCGATGAGGCCCACGACGACGCTGACGATGCCGAGGATCGCCGCGGCGACAAGAGCCGTCACGGTAAGCGGTGCCCAATCCAGCTTGAACAGCCCCCACGAATCCTTGAAGCACTTCGCGATGTCCACTGACACCCACCTCCAGCGATTGCCGTGCGCCCGCCCAGCTCTGCCGGCACGCCGGCATGCTTGCGCAACTGTGTTAGTAGGGGATGAGTTCGCCTCCCCGCGCCGCTACCCTTGGCGAAGCCATGCGCGAGTGTACAGGTAGAATCGCCGGCAGATGAGCGACGACCTCACTTCCCGCCTGCACGACGCGCCGCTCCAGGCGGCCACGTCGCGCCACGAGGCCATGATGGCAGAGGCGCGGCGCATCATCGACGCGGGCAACGACCGCGGCGTGGTGCTGCGCCTCACCGGCGGCCTCGCGGTGCGCCACTACGCGATCGACCTCGAGTTCGCCGAGCGCGACTACAGCGATATCGACCTGATCGGCCTCAAGCGGCAGACGACGGAGTTGCACCAGCTCTTCCTCGGCCTCGGCTATCAGGAGAACATCCACGTCGCCATGGCGACCGGCAACAGCCAGCGCCAGTACTTCCGGCCGCAGCACGCGCTCGAGTCACGCGCGCACATGTCCAAGCGCGCCCACGCCACGCCGGTCATGTCCGCGGCCCCCCCGAGCGACCATGTCGACGTGTTCCTGGACGCGATGAAGATGGACCATGAGCTCGACTTCCGCGACCGCCTCGAGATCAACACCTACGCCGTCGACCCGGCCGACATCTTCCTCAGCAAGCTGCAGATCGTGAACCTCAGCGAGAAGGACGCCCACGACGTCGTCACGCTGTGCAAAGACGTGTACGTCGACTTCCACCCGCACCCCGGGGTCCTCGACCTCGAGCACGTGGCAGTGACGTGCGCCGGCGACTGGGGCCTCTACATCGACGTGATGAGCAACATCGACAAGGTCCTCGAGCGGCTGGACGACTACGACCTCAGCCCCATGGAGACCAATCGCATCGCGCGCACGCTCGAGCTCGCGCAGGACATGATGACAGAGCACTCCAAGAGCCTGCGCTGGCGCATGCGCGCTCGGGTCGGCAAGCGGCTGCGCTGGTACAACGAGGTCGACGAGACGTTCGGCGGCCGCACGGAGGAGACGGCCGCCGCGGTGCGCACCAAGGAGGGCCGGGCGGCGCCGCAGGCCGCGACGGACGCGGGCGCCGGCCAAGTTGCGGCCGATGAGGGCACGGGCGCAGCCGCGGCCGCTGCCGGCACCGAGTCCGGCTGAGCCGATCTCCGGTCTTCACCCCACCCCCCGGTCGCTTGACCCGTGCGGCGGCGGGCACAATCAAGGTGTACCCGCCGACGGGACGGCGGGCCGCGTGAAGGGGGAGCCATGGAGTGCATCGAGATCCTCAAACGCGAGCACCAGATGGTCCGTCTCGTGATCGCGGCCGCGCGTCGCGACGTCGAGCGCGCGGCGGAGACGCATGCCGTCGAGCCTGCCGAGGCGGAGCAGTTGCTCGACTTCTTCCGCTACTTCACCAACTCGTGCCACGACCCCAAGGAGGAGGACCTCCTCTTCGCCATGCTCCATCATCGCGGCATGGCGTGGGATGGCTACCCGCTCCGCGACCTCGTCAAGGAGCACGCGGAGATGCGCGTCGTCCTCGATTCCGCCAGCGACTGGCTGAAGCGGGCCGAGTCCGGGGACCCGGCGGCGCTCGAAGCGCTCCTGCACGATCTGGGCGTGTACCTCGATCTCGTGGACGCCCACATCGACAAAGAGGAGGACGAGGTCTTCCCGCTCGCACTCCAGTGGCTCACCGCGGGAGACCTGGAAGAGCTCGGCGACGCGTTCACGGCCATCACCTGCGAGGAACTGGACGAGGGCGTGCACGCCTACTACTCAGACTTGGCGCGCCACCTGGCGGGCACTGCGGCCTGAGCGGCGCGCGGCGGCCGGCACGGATGGGGCCGCCGCACGACGCGCCGCCGCACTGCAGCCGGAGCCCAGGCTCCGGCGCCGGCGAAGACGCCGGCCAGCTCCCCCTTGCCGGCGCCTTCAAGCCCGGATGTCGGGATCGAGGATGCTCCAGACGGTGGCCCGCGGCCCGAGGACCAGGGCGCCTTCGCCGGCGGGTCGATGCACGTCCACCTTCTCCCCTTTCCGGACACGGGAGTCACGCCGGCGGCCGGGCAGCGCGCCGGCGGCGCGCGAGGCGCTGGCCGCGCGACCACTGCGGTGGTATCCTGCCGCTCCCGTCCCGGCACTCCCGCGGCTGCACATCATGAGCATCGTCACCTTCAACAACGTCGAGAAGTCATTCGGCGGTCAACGCCTCTTCACCACGGTGACGTTCTCCGTCGACGCCCACGACCACGCCGTCCTCGTGGGCCGCAACGGGACCGGCAAGACGACGCTGCTGCGCCTCGTCTCGGGGGCCGAGCACGCCGATTCCGGCACCATCGCCCGGGCTCGAGGCCGGCGGATCTGGCTCCACGAGCAGACTCCCGAGCTGGAGCGCGACCGGCCGGTCGGAGACTACCTTCTGGAGGCGTTCGGCGAGGCCGTCGAGCTGGAGGCGGCGCTGCGCGCCACGGAGGAGAGCCTGAGCGGCCTCGCCGAGCACAGCCCCGAATTGCGCGACACGATGCGCACCTACCAGCAACTGCAGCGCCGCTTCGAGGCGGCCGGCGGCTACGGGTACCGGAGCCGCCTGACCGGCGTCGTCGAAGGCCTGGGCCTGCCCGACGACATGCTCGAGCGCGGCCTTCTCTCCCTCTCCGGCGGCGAGCTCACGCGCGTGACCCTGGCGCGGGCGCTGCTCGCCGACGCCGACCTCCTGCTGCTCGACGAGCCCACCAACCACCTCGACATCGACTCGGTGGAGTGGCTGGAGGGCTTCCTCGCCGACTACCCGCGCGCCTTCGTGCTGGTGACGCACGACCGGCGCCTCCTGGAGAAGGTCGGCAGGCGCGTGTTCGCCGTCGAGCACGAGCACGTCGAGGTCCAGGGCGGCGACTTCGCCACGTACCTGCGCGAGAGCGGGGCCCGGCTCGACCTCATGCGCCGCGAGTACGAGCAGGACCTCGAGAAGATCGCGCAACTGCAGCGCTTCTACGATCGCTTCCACGCCAAAAAGGACAAGGCGAAGCAGGCCAAGGCCAAGCTCACGCAGATCGAGCGCATCAAGCGCGGGCTGCGCGAGCCGCCGAGGCAGACGAAGAGCTTCAAGCTCGGGCTGCCGCAGCCCCAGCCGTCGGCACGGGTCGTGCTCGAGATGAAGACGCCGGCGCTGACCGTCGGCTCCGCCGACGACCCCGGCGGCACGCGCAGGCTGGTGCGCGACGTCGACATCGTGCTCGAGCGCGGCGAGAAGGTCGCCATGCTGGGCGCCAACGGTTCCGGCAAGACGACCCTGGTGGAGACGGTCGCCGGCCTGCGCAGCCTCGCCGACGGCGCCACGCACCTGGGGCACAACGTGCGCGTCGCCTACTACTCGCAGCAAGGCCGCGAGCTCGAAGAGACGGCCACGTGCCTCGAGACGGTGCTGCCGCTGGTCGGGCACGACGAGGAGCAGGCGCGCAAGCTCCTCGGCCGCTTCCAGTTCGGTCCGGACGAGGTCGAGAAGCGCGTCGAGATGCTCTCCGGCGGCGAGCGCAGCCGCCTCCGCCTCCTCACGCTCCTCGTCGGGGACGCCAATTTCCTGCTCCTGGACGAGCCCACCAACCACCTCGACATGGGCTCCGTGGAAGCGCTCGCCGACGCCCTCGAGGACTACACCGGCACGATCCTCCTCGTGACCCACGACCGGCACCTCATCGACCGCGTGGCGACGCGGGTCCTCGAGATCCACGACGACGTCCTGCTCAGCCACCTCTCCTCGGCGCGCTACTGGGAGTCGCGCGCCGCGCGGCAGGGAGGCGACGGGACGGAGCTCGCGCCGAGGACGGGCGCGACGGCCGCGGCAGGCGAGCGTGGCGCCCCCGGTGGACGCGGCAGAGGGGGTCGTGACGGCGGCGCCGGCGGCGTGACCCCCGGGC
>CAIWHY010000383.1 GCA_903912585.1 uncultured Thermoleophilia bacterium
CGACCTTGGCCGTCTGGCGCGCGGGCACGTGCTCGACGAGCACGGCGATGCGCCGCGGCGAGACCAGCACGCGGGCGGGCGGCGTCTCGTCGGCGAGCAGCCGGGCTTCGGCGAGGAGCTTGCCGGCGAGGCCCGGCGCGTCGCCGGCGCCCTCGAGCTGGCGCACCACCGACTCGCAGACCTTGTACGGCAGTTCCTCGCAGCCGATCTCGATCAGCAGCGTGCTCATGCGTGGGCCTCGGCGGCCGGAGCGGCTACGCCCTCGGCCTCGCGCCCGTCGCCGTTGACCTCGAGGTAGAGGACGGCGACCCGGCGCGCGAGGTCGCGCACGCGGCCGATGTGCATCGTGCGGTCGGTCACGCTGATCACGCCGCGCGCGTCCAGCATGTTGAAAGCGTGGCTGCATTTGAGCACGTGGTCGTAGGCCGGCACCGGCAGGCCGGCGTCGAGGCAGCGGCCGGCCTCGGCCTCGTGCTCGCGGAAGTGCCGGTAGAGCATCTCCGTGTCGGCGACCTCGAAGCTGTAGCGGCTGAACTCGCGCTCGTTCTCGCGGTAGACGTCGCCGTAGGTGACGGTCACGGTGCGGCCGCCCTCGTCCCACCGCGACCACACGAGGTCGTAGACGCTGTCGACGCCCTGCAGGTACATCGCGAGGCGCTCGAGGCCGTAGGTGAGCTCGACGGTGATGGGGTCGAGGTCGATGCCGCCGAGCTGCTGGAAGTAGGTGAACTGGGTGGCCTCCATGCCGTCGACCCAGACCTCCCAGCCCTGGCCCCAGGCGCCGAGCGTGGGGCCCTCCCAGTTGTCCTCGACGAAGCGCACGTCGTGCTCGCGCAGGTCGATGCCGAGGGCGACCAGCGACTGCAGGTAGACGTCCTGGATGTCCGGCGGCGACGGCTTGATCACGACCTGGTACTGGTAGTAGTGGCCGAGGCGGTACGGGTTCTCGCCGTAGCGCCCGTCGGCGGGCCGCACGGAAGGCTCCACGTAGGCGGCCCTCCACGGGCGCGCATCGAGGCAGCGCAGGAAGGTAGAGGGGTTGAAGGTGCCGGCCCCGACCTCGGTGTGGTAGGGCTGGAGGATGACGCATCCCTGCTGCTCCCAGTAGGCCTGCAGCCGGGCGATGATCTGCTGAAATGTGGGGAGGGTCTTCTGGGCGCTCACGCCGCTCCAGTGTCTGTTCGCGATTGCTCTGACTCGGGCCGCGATTGTAGCAGTCGCGCCGCACGAGCGACAGCGCGCCCGCGAGGCCGGGACGGCCTCGGCGACGGGGGGCGACGAACGTCCTATACGCGATGCTGCCAGAAACGGGTACAACATCCCTACGCGGCCGCTGCGCAAGCGGCGGCCGCTCAGCAGGACGGGCGCGACTGCGACGCGAGCGCTTCAGGGCGCGACGGCGATGCGAGCGCCGTCCTCTGCGCTGCGCGCCGGTCGTGAGCCGCTCATTCACGGCCGGCGCGCTCGCGTGTGCGCGCCGCTGCCCGAGTCGCTGCGCGACTCTGCGCATGCGGGCAGGCCGGGCCCCGCGGCGCACTGTGCGGGGTGACGTGGCACCGTCAGCCGGCGACGGAGCCAGCCGTCGTCAACCGGCGGCGCGCGCGAAGCGCAGCGAGCGCAGGCGCGCACCGGTGTGGTAGCCGTAGAGGTTGTGCACGTCGCGCAGCGCCTCCTCGGCGGCGGCCGAGGGCTCCTCGGCGCGCAGCTCGGCCAGCGGCCGCGCCAGCGCCTCGCGCAGCGCCGCCACCGCCTCCGGCGTGATCGGCACGTCGTCCTGCAGGCAGCCGGCGCAGACGAGGCCGCCGCGCTCGGCGGAGAACCCGATCGCCCGCGCTCCCTCGCCGCAACCCACGCAGTGGTCGAGCACCGGCATGTAGCCGGCCTCGTAGAGGAGCTTGAGCAGCGCGCCGAGGACGAGCGGTGCCCGCACCGCCGGGCCGCGCAGGCCGGCGTCGAGCTCCTTGAGCGCGTTGCGCAGGAGCGCGAAGATGCGCTCCTCGGGCTCGCGCTCGGGCGCCAGGCCGGCGGCGGCCTCGCAGACCACCGCCGCCGCGGTCAGCGCTTCGCGGTCCTCGCGGAGCCTCAGGAAGACGTCGACGAGTTGCGCCTGCGTGACCGTGTAGAGCGAACGGCCCGGGTACAGCACGAGGTCGCAGACGTTGAACGGCTCGAGGCGGCCGCCCCACCTGGAGGTCGTCTTGCGCACGCCCTTGGCGACCGCGTCGACCCGCCCGAGCTCGCGCGTGAAGAGGCGCAGGATGCGGTCGGCCTCGCCCAGCGGGAACGAGCTGAGGACAACGGCGCGGACCTTCTCGCTGCGCACCGTCAGACCGCCTTCGCGGCCCAGACGACGCGCGCGATGCCGCCCAGGTCGGCGCGCACGAGCGGCGGGCCGTACCCGCCGGCCGCCGCGAACAGCGCCTGCACCGCGGCGGCCTGCCCCGCCCCGACCTCCACGGCCAGCGTCCCGCCGGCGCGCAGGCGGCCGAGCGCCTCGGGCGCGAGCCGGCGATAGACGTCGAGGCCGTCGGCCCCGCCGTGGAGCGCGAGGCGCGGCTCGTAGTCGCGCACGTTGGGCTCGAGCTGCGCGTACTCGGCCGCCGGGACGTAGGGCGGATTGCTGACGATCAGGTCGAAGCGCTCCCCCGGCGGCAGCGCCGCGAAGAGGTCGCTGCGCAGCACGCGCAGGCGGCCGCCGAGGCCGAGGCGCGCCGCGTTGTGGCGCGCCAGCTCCACGGCGGCCGCCGAGACGTCCACCGCCGTGACCCGGACGAACGGGTCCTCCGCCGCCAGCGCCAGGGCGATGCAGCCGGAGCCCGTGCCGACGTCGAGGGCGAGCGGCTCGCCGTGCTCGGCCGGGGCGGCGGCGAGCGCCTCCAGCGCCACGTCCACGAGCGTCTCCGTCTCGGGGCGCGGGATGAGCACGTCGGGCGTCACCTCGAGCTCGAGCGTGCGAAAGGCGCGGCGGCGGCGGATGTACGCGATCGGCTCGTGCGCCTCTCGGCGGCAGACGTAGCCCTCGAAGCGCCGCTCCTCGATCGGCGTGAGCACGCGCTCGGACTCGGCCAGCAGAGTCACTCGTTCGACGCCGAGCGCGGTCGCCAGCA
>CAIWHY010000384.1 GCA_903912585.1 uncultured Thermoleophilia bacterium
CCTTTGCCTGGAGCAAGGGGATCAGGAAGTAGAGGAGGAAGCCGGCCGATGCGATCCACAGCATCCAGCTGATCTCCTTGGCCTTGCCCTGCGTGATGCGGATGAGCGTGTAGGAGAGAAAGCCGGCGCCGATGCCGTTGGTGATGCTGTACGTGAGCGGCATGATGGTCATCGTCAGGATGGCCGGGAGGCCGAAGGCGATGTCGCCGAAGTTGATCGCGGCGACCGCGCGCTTGACGAGGCCGCGGCCCGCCTCTTCGTCCTCCGCCATCGTCTCGCCGGAGGTCAAGGTCGCCATCATCAGGTAGCCGACGATGATCAGCGCCGGGGCGGTGGCATTGGCCGGCACCACCCCGGCGATCGGCGAGAAGAACATCGCCAGCAGGAAGAGGACGCCGACGGTGATGCCGACAATGCCGGTGCGGCCACCCTGGGCCACGCCGGCGCCCGACTCGATGTACGTGGTCGCGGACGACGAGGACGCGGCGCCGCCGGCGACGGCGGCGAGCGAGTCGATGAGGAGCAGGCGGTTGA
This sequence comes from uncultured Thermoleophilia bacterium, assembly GCA_903912585.1. Classification (GTDB taxonomy): domain Bacteria; phylum Actinomycetota; class Thermoleophilia; order UBA2241; family UBA2241; genus CAIXSE01. The sequence continues at coordinate 535 of CAIWHY010000384.1, forward strand.
GCTTCTTGAGGTGCCCCTTGTCGTCGATGTAGCCGGCCTGGGCGCCGACGCCGACCAGTGTGCCCATGGTGTCGAAGAAGTCCGACAGCATGAGGCTGAAGATCCAGAGGACGGCGGCGGTGACGCCGAGCTTGCTGAAGGCGCCGAAGTTGAACTGGCCCAACAGGCTGAAGTCGGGGGCCGCGAAGATCTTGCTCGGGATCACGGCCGTGCCGGGGGCGAACGACGTCTTGTCGTAGGCGTAGTTGAGGATGGTCGCGAAGATCGTCGAGAAGATGATGCCGAGGATCACGGCGCCGCGCCAGCCGCGCGTGATCATGATGATGGTCACGGCGAGGCCGAAGATGGTGACGAGCACGGGGACGCCGACGAACGTGCCGAGGGTGAGCGGCGTGCCTTTGGAGGCGATCACGATGCCGCCGTCGACCATCCCGATGAACAGGATGAAGAAGCCGATGCCGACCACGATCGCCTTCTTGAGCTCCAGCGGGATGGCCTTGAAGATGGCCTCGCGGAAGCCGGTGAGGACGAGGATGGTGATGGCCACGCCCTCGAGGAAGATGAGGCCCATGGCCTGCGGGAACGTGAGGCCCTGGCCGAGGACGAGGCTGAACGCCACCACGGCGTTGAGGCCCATGCCGGGCGCGATGGCGTAGGCGCGGTTGGTGACCGCGCCCATGAGGATGGTCATCACGCCGGCCACGAGACAGGTGGAGGTGAGCACGGCGGCGAAGGGCAGGCCCTTGCCGCCAAGTCCGAGAATACTCGGGTTCACGAAGATGATGTAGGACATGACGATGAACGTCGTGAGCCCGGCAAGCATGTCGCGTCTGAGTGTGGTGCCCCACTTGGTGAAGTGGAACACTCCGTCGAGACCTCCCGAAGCGACGGCTGTTGGATCGGCCGCCATACAACGGCTCCTTTCGGCTGTGCCGGACGTGCGCATACCCCATGCGCGGCGCCGCGGCGATGGACGATGGACGGGCAGAGTCTACCGCAGGACGATTCCCGGCCGATACAGGTACGTGAACTCCGGGATCATTGACGCTCCCCGGCGTCGCGAGTATCCTCGCCGCGTCCCGCGGGGTCCGTGCGGGAGAAAGGAAGTGAGTCGCTTCGTGGACGAAGATCCCAGCTCCCTGGCGCTCTCCGAGCTCGAAGACATGAAAGTCGTCGATGCCGACGGTCGCGCCGTGGGCGAGCTCCTCGACGTCGTCGCGCTCTGCACCCCGGACACCGCCGTCGTCACCGGCTTCTTCGTCGACCTCGACGACGAGCAGTGGCGCGTCTCGTGGGCGCAGGTCGCCGAGATCGATGTCGACGCCGAGCAGCTCAACCTGTGCTGCGCCGCCGCCGACCTCGTGCCCGCCTCGCTGCGCAGCGACGAGCTGGCGTTGGTGGACTCGGTGCTCGACAACGAGGTCCTCGACATGCGGCGGCGCGTCTTCGTGCGCGTGCAGGACGTGCTCCTTCAGCCTCACGACGGCGATCTCGGCGTCGCCGGCGTGGACGCGAGCGGCGGGGCGCTGGCGCGGCGTTTCGGCCTCGGCTTCCTCTCGCGCCGCCTGCCGCGGCGGAGCGGCGATTTCGTGCCCTGGGCCGACGTCAATCTCATCTCGCTGCGGCTCTCGCGCCTCAACTTCGTGGAGGCGTTCGCCGAGCTCACCGAGCTGCACCCGGCGGACATCGCCGACATCGTCGGCCAGGTAGGCCCGCGCGAGCGCGCGGCGGTGCTGGCCGCGCTCGACCCCGGCCTGGCCGCCGACACGCTGCAGGAGATGGACGACGAGCTCGCGGCGGCGGCGGTGCAGGAGATGCCGGTCGAGCGCGCCGTCACGGTGCTCGAGAAGCTCGAGACCGACGAGGCCGCCGATCTGCTCGGCATGCTCCCGGACGAGCTCTCGCAGGAGCTGCTCGCGCGCCTGCCCGACGAGCGCGAGGAGGACCTGCGCGAGCTCGCCAGCCACCCCGAGCACAGCGCCGGCGCCCTGATGACGACCGACCTCGTGACGTTGCCCGTCTCGTCGACGGCCGGCGCCGCGCTCGAGTGGATCCGGAGCGAGCGGCCGGAGACGCACGCCATGAGGTACCTCTACTTCGTGGAAGAGGGCGAGCGGCTCGCGGGGGTCGCCAGCCTGCGCGACGTGGTCCTGGCCAGCCCGGAGCAGCCGCTCGCCGAGCTCATGGAGGACGACGTCGTCACGATCTCGGCCGACCTGGACGAGGAAGAGGTCGGCCGCATCATGACCAAGTACGACCTGCTCGCCATCCCGGTTGTCGACGCCGAGCGCCGGCTGCTGGGGATCGTCACGCTCGACGACGCGCTCGACGCGGTGCTGCCCGAGGACTGGAAGCAGCGCCTGCCGCGACTGTTCCGCTGAGCGCCGGGCCAGGCTCCGTGACACCGGCTGCGCCGCACTCTCAGACCGGCTGCGCCGCGGCTCCCGCCTCGACCTCGTCCCAGGCGACGCTGCGCCGTGCGCTCGCCACGAGCGTCGAGAGGTCGAGCCTGTAGCGCGCGACCTCGCCCTTCGCCTGGACCTGGCGGAAGCCGCTGCCCTCGAGCACCTCGGGGTGGAACAGGTTGAGCTCGCGGATGTAGCCGCGGAACGGGTACGCCTGGCCCTTGCGACGCAGGCCGAAGGCCTCGAGCGCCGCCACGCGGCGGTGCTTGAGCGAGGCCTCGAGCTCCTGCAGCAGGAACTGAAAGCCGCGCAGGTAGTCCTCGTCGTAGAAGTAGGAGCAGGCGAGCACGTAGGCGTCCGGCGACGGCGGGCCGGCGGGCAGGGAGTGCGCGCGCCGCATGAGGTGCGCGGCGGCGGCGTGCATCCAGCCGATCACCGCGTCGTCTTCGAGCAGCGCGCGCCCGAAGAATCCTGCCTCGCCCTCTGCCTCGCGCTCCCAGTCGAGCCGCGTCTGCAGGCTGCCGGCGTCGCCCGGCGAGGCGAGCCACCAGGTGCAGCCGCTGCACGCGGGGGCGAGCAGGTCGCGCGTCCCGGAGTTGAGGTCGATCGCCCTCACTCAGATGCGGCGTCGGCCACGTCGTCCACATAGACCTCGACGTGGCCGATGGACGTGCCGGCGGCCTGCGCGAGGTAGCCGGCGCCGGCGCGGGCCACGGCTTCGCCGACGCCGCTCACGGAGGCCCCGGGCTCGAGCACGATGTGGACCTCGAGCAGCGGCCCGTCCGCGTCGTCGGTGAGCCGGACGGGCCCGTGCCGTTCGAGGTGGACGCGTTCGCCGAGGGACTGCAACGGTTTGCGGTACAGGTCGGCGACCCCGGGGATCTGGGCGATGGCGTCCCAGACCGCGCTGGTGACGACTTCGGCTGACAGGCTGGATGGTGGCCGGTCTTTCACGCCCTCTCCCCGCGTCGATGTGCCGACGAGTATACTGCCGTGCGCGGGCTCGCCGGAAGCTGCCGGCGGGCGTGTTTGCCAGTGCGAGAGGCGCTCGCCTATACTCCTTGGGCGCCAGCGGGGCATCGGGCCCCGCGTGCCACGGACGCTGGGGTCACATGCCCGTCACGAACGCCGAACTCACCATCTATCGCGCCGACTGGGTCATCCCGGTCGCGGCGCCCGTGCTCGCCGACGGTGCCCTCGCCGTGGCGGGAGAGCGGATCGTCGCCGTCGGCCCCGCCGAGGACGTCATCAGCGCGCATCCGCAGGCCACCGTGGTGGAGCTCGGGCGCTCCATCGTCATGCCCGGGTTCGTCAACTGCCACAGCCACCTCGAGTACACGTCGTTCCGCGGCATCCTGGACGACGAGGAGTTCGGCGACTGGATCCTCAGCCTCGTCGACGTCAAGGCGGCGCTCACGCCAGACGAGTACCTGGTGAGCGCCCGTCTCGGCGCGCTGGAGGCGATCTCGTCGGGCATCACGACGGTCGCCGACACGAGCTTCAACGCGGTGACGCTGGACGCAGCCGGGTCGGCGGGCCTTCGCGGCCGCCTCTACCTCGAGGTCTTCGGGGTAGACGACGCGCGCCTCGACGAGACCATGGCCGACGTTGAGCGCCGCCTCGCCGAAGCCCAGGCGGCGGCGCCGCCCCAGTTCGACGTCGGCCTTGCGCCGCACGCCCCGTACACCGTCTCGAGCCGTCTCTACCAGGCCATCTCGGCGCTCGCGCGCTCGCGCGGCATCAAGGTGATGAGCCACGTCGCGGAGAGCAAGGAAGAGATCACCTACGTGCGCTCGGGCAGCGGCAAGTTCGCGCACGACTACCGCGAGAAGATGGGCTGGGAGCGCATGCTGGTCCAGCCCTACGGCGTGAGCCCGATCAAGTATCTGCAGCAGTGGGACGTGTTCGACCGGGACTTCCTTGCCGTGCACTGCGTCCAGGTGACGCGCGACGACATCCGCATCCTCAAAGCCAAGGGAGTCGCGGTGGCGCACTGTCCCAAGAGCAACGCCAAGCTTGGCTGCGGCGTCGCTCCGCTCGGCGACCTGCTGCACGAGGGCGTGCGCGTCGGCCTCGGCACCGACAGCCCGGCGTCGAGCAACATCATGGACATGTTCGACGAGATGCGGACCATGCTCTTCCTGCACCGCGCCGTCGAGCGCGACGTGAGCGTCCTCGACGCGCAGAAGTGCGTGCGCATCGCGACGCTCGGCGGAGCCGAGGCCCTCGGCATGGACGCGGATGTCGGCAGCCTCGAGCCCGGCAAGTTCGCCGACTTCATCGCCGTCGACGTGGCGAAGTCGCGCTTCGCGCCGATCGACGACCCGCACTCGGCGCTCGTCTACGGCGCCAACCAGGACGACGTGCGCCTCACGGTGGTCGGCGGGAGGGCTTTGTTCCGCGATCACGCGTACACTGGACTCGACGCCGAAGGCATCCGCAGGGCCGCCTTCGGCGTACGCGAGAAGTTGCGCGCCCGCGTGCGCGCCGGCGGCGTCCAGGTGGGCGCCGCGGAATCAGGCTGGTGGCACCCCGCCGGCCCCGAAGAGGAGAGCGTCTAGGTGCTGCTCGATCGCAAACGCGTGAAGTTCTGGCAGAAGTGGGTCTTCCTCTTCATGGCCATCGTCATGGCCGGTTTCCTCATCATGATCCCGATCACCCAAGGAAAAGGGTGCGGCGGAGGCGGCACGTCCGCGGTCACCAAGCAGCTCGACGCGGACGTCACCACGTACAAGGCGCAGGTCGCCACCGATCCGACCAACGTCACCGCGTGGATCGCCCTCGGCGACGCGTACCAGTCGCGCGCCAACGCGCAGGCGCCCAAGTCGGCGGCGCAGAACAACGATCTCGCGTCGGCCGCGGTCGCTTACGGCAAGGCCACCGCGCTTCTGGAGACGCAGAAGGGCGCGGCCGCGCAGCAGCAGTTGCTCGACACCTACCAGAAGATGATCAGCGTCGATCTGGCGCTGAAGGACTACCAGGCGGCTTCGTCGACCTACGGTAAGATCACCGTGGTGACGCCCAAGGACGCCACCGCGTTCTTCGATTGGGCGAGCGTGGCCACGCAGGCGGGCGACACCAATACCGCGCTGCTCGCCTTCACCCGGTACCTGCAGCTGGCGCCGAACGCGCCGGACGCCGCGCAGGTGCGCGCCTGGATCAAGGCGAACACACCGTCGTCGACCCCTGCGGCCTCGCCGACGCCCACACCCAAGCCGTCCTCGACCTAGAGGAGCAAGCAGTGAGCGACCAGTTCAGCGTCAGCAGCGAGCGCCGCGGCGAGGGGCTCGGCATCGTCACGCTCGCCGGTGAGGTGGACATCTACACGGCCCCGCGCTTCAAGGAGTGCCTCCTCGAACTGCTCGACGGCGGCGTCGAGCGCCTCGTCGTCGACCTCAACGGCGTCACGTTCATCGACTCGACGGCCCTCGGCGTTCTCATCGGCGGCGTGCGCCGCGTCAACGCCGCCAGCGGCGCCATGGCGCTGGTCGTCACCAGCCGGCCGGTCGAGCGTGTGCTCTCCATCACCGGCCTCGACCGGGTGTTCACGATCAAAGAGTCGCTCGCAGACGCCATCGCCGCTCTCGCCTGACGGCGAGGGCGATCGTCATCTCGACGGCCGGGTTTGCGCCGTGGTATCAACTGCCATCGCCCGCGTCGTCCCATACCCACACGAGGTAGGCCCTTGAGGCTCATCGTCACAGAGAAGGATTCAGCCGCCCGCAAGATCGCCGAGATCCTCGGCGGCAAGGTGGCTGTGAAGGAGCACGGCCGCGGCCGCCTGAAGGTCCGCTCGTATCACTTCACCGAGGACGGCGCCGAGAGCGTGGCCATCGGCTTGCGCGGCCACGTCATGGAGACGGTCTTCCCCAACACGTACCGGCGCTGGAGCCTCAAGTACCTCGGCGACATGATCGAGAAGCCGGATCTCGCGTGGGTCGTCGACGGCGGCGCGGCGGGCACGCTGGCCGCCTTGCGCGCCGTGGCCAAGGGCGCCGACGAGGTAGTGATCGCCACCGACTACGACCGCGAGGGCGAGCTCATCGGCCACGAGGCGCTGGAGATCCTGCGCGGCGACGCGCTCAAGCGTCACCCCAACGACAAGCCCGAGAAGAAGAAGAAGACGAAGGCCGTCGCCGGCGCCCGCAGCAAAGCGGCGGCCGAGCCTCCGGCCGCGGCGCCCGTGGAGAAGGACGCCGGCGACCCGCACGTCAAGCCGATGCTGCCGTCTGCCGCGGTCGACCGTCACATCCGCGTGCGCTACTCGGCCCTCACCCCGGAGGAGGTCAAGGCGGCCTTCGCCAAACCTTCCACGGTCGACTTCAACCTCGCCGAGGCGGCGCACTCGCGCCAGGACATTGACCTCATCTGGGGCGCCGTGCTCACGCGCTTCATGTCGCTGGCGTCCTATCGCTACGGCTCCGACTATCTCTCCGTCGGCCGCGTCCAGTCGCCGACGCTGCGGCTCATCGTCGACCGCGAGCTCGAGCGCCGCGCCTTCGTGCCGGTGCCGTACTGGGAGCTCAAGGCCACGCTCGAGCGCGACGGCAGCGAGCTCGAGGTGGCGCACGCCAAGGGCCGCTTCGAGGCGCTCGACGCTGCCGACGCGGCGCGCGCCCGTGCGCAGGCCGAGTTCGCCGTCGTCACCGGCTACAAGGCCCAGCCGCGCCAGGTCGCGCCGCCGCCGCCGTTCAACACGACGGCGCTGATGAGCGCGGCCTCCGGCTCCGGCGTCTCGCCGGCCCGGGCGATGCGCGCCGCCGAGTCGCTGTACCTCGACGGCCTCATCAGCTATCCGCGCACCGACAACACCGTCTACCCGCCCTCGCTGGACCTGCGCGGCAGCCTCGAGGAGCTGGCGCGCTGGCAGCCGGTCGCCGCTACGGCGGCCCGGCTCGCCAAGCAAGGCAAGTACACGCCCACGCGCGGCAAGAAGCGCACCACCGACCACCCGCCGATCTATCCGGTGGGGGCGCCCCAGAAGGAGCTCAGCGGAGACCAGGCCAAGGTCTACGACCTCGTCGCCCGCCGCTTCCTCGCCACGCTGCTCCCGGCGGCGACGATCGAGAGCCAGCGCCTCGACGTGCGCATCGGCGAGGAGCCGTTCCTGGCGCGCGGCAGCAGGGTCGCCGATCCGGGCTTCCTCGAGGTCTACGAGAAGTACTCGGCCAAGCGCGACCGCCCGCTGCCTCCGTCTGACGCCGGCGACGAGCTCAAGGTCCTCGAGGTGCGCCAGGAGAGCAAGGAGACGCAGCCGCCCTCGCGCTACGGCCAGGGCCCGCTCATCGAGAAGATGGAGGACCTCGGCCTCGGCACCAAGGCGACGCGCGCCGACATCATCCAGCACCTCTACGACCGCAACTACGTGCGCGACAACCCGATCGAGCCCACCGAGCTCGGCGTGGCCCTCATCCAGGCGTTCGACGCCGCCATGAAGGAAGCCCCGCTCGACATCACATCCACGGAGATGACGTCGGAGCTCGAGGCGAAGATGGACCGCATCAGCGAGGGTGAGCTGCGCCGGGATGAGGTCGTGAGCGAGAGCCAGGAGATGCTCGAGCGCGCCTGGAAGCTCCTCGACGGCCACACCGACGACATCCGCGACCGCATCAAGAGCGGCGTGCGCGAGGATCTCACGCTCGGCGTCTGCAAGACCTGCGGCGGCCAGATCCGCGTGCTGCGCGGCAAGACCGGCAAGCGCTTCGCCGCCTGCGTCGGCAAGGAGGGCGAAGAGCCGCGGCCGGCCGCCGAGGGCGAGCGCCCGCGGCGCGGCTGCGGGCAGACGTTCCCGCTCCCGCAGCGCGGCACCATCACGCCCACCGGCAAGGTCTGTGGCGAGTGCGGCTGGCCGGAGATCAAGGTGGTCGGCGGCGGCGGCCGCGGGCGCCCGTGGGTGCTGTGCGTCGACATCGACTGTCCCAGCAAGGAGAAGTACCGGGCGCGCACCAAGAAGGAAGCCTGACGGCGGACCTTCGCGCGCGCCCGCGGAGGGCGTCTTGACCGCACGGAACGGCGTGCTCATCACGATCGAGGGCTGCGACGGGTGCGGCAAGAGCACCCAGGCGGCGCTGCTCTGCGAGCGCCTCGCCGCCTGCGGCCTGCCGGTGGGTCCGTCCGCCGCGCCGGGCGCCGTCGTCCGCGAGCCCGGCGGCACGGCGGTCGGCGAGGCCGTCCGCGAGCTCCTGCTGCACGCTCCCGTGGCGCCGTCGCCCTGGACCGAGGCGCTCCTGTATGCGGCCGCCCGGGCCGAGCTCGTCGACAAGGTCCTGCTGCCCGAGCTGAGCGCCGGCCGCGTGCTCGTGCTCGACCGCTTCCTCGACTCGTCGCTCGCCTACCAGGGGTTCGCGCGCGGGCTCGGCGTCGACGAGGTGCTGGCGGTCAATGCGCCCGGCCTGCGCGGCCTGCTGCCGGACCTCACGGTGGTGCTCGACGTCGACCCCGCGGTAGGCCTCGCTCGCGCCGGCGGCCGTCCGGACCGCATCGAGGCCGAGGGCGTCGGGCTGCAACAGAAGGTCGTGGCCGGTTTCGCTGCGCTCTCCCGGCGCTTCCCCGAGCGCGTCCGCCTCGTCGACGGCTTCCGTGCCGTCGAGCTGGTCGCCGCGGATGTGGAGGCGGCGGCGCTCGAGGCCGTGGCCTCCGCCGGCCTCCGCCTCGGCGGCTGAGGGCAGGCCGTGTTCGACCTCGTCCCCGGCCAGCAGCCCGTCAAGGACCTGTTCGCGCGAGGCATCCGCGAGCAGCGGCTCTCGCACGCCTTTCTCTTCGCGGGGCCGGAGGGCCTCGCCAAGACCGTCTTCGCGCGCGAGCTGGGCGTGGCGCTCGTGACCGCCTGCGGCGGGTGCGGCGTCTGCGCCGAGTGCGAGCGCGCGCGGCGCGGGCTGCACCCGGACCTGCACGTGGTGGAGCGCGAGGGTGACGTGTTCCGCGTGGAGCAGGTGCAACCCATCATCGCCGACCTCGGGCTCAAGCCGTTCTCCGGCAGCCGCCGCGTCTGGGTGATCCCGGAGGTCGAGTACCTCAATGCGGCGGCGGCCAACAAGCTCCTCAAGAGCATCGAGGAGCCGCCCGCCTACGTCTACTTCCTGCTCGTCACCGACCGCCTCGAGCGCGTGCTGCCGACGATCGTGTCGCGCTGCCAGCTCGTGGAGTTCCGGCCGCTCGGCGACGACGAGGTCACGCAGTACCTGAGCGAGAGGTACGGCCTCGACGGGCCGCAGGCCGTGGCGCTCGCGCGCCTCTCCGGCGGCGCCG
>CAIWHY010000385.1 GCA_903912585.1 uncultured Thermoleophilia bacterium
CCGACGCCGCCGGCAACGTGGAGAGCGCGCACGCCGTCACGGTCAAGATCGACACGCGCCCGCCGCAGCCGCACGCGCTCTGGGCGGCGAGCGTCGTGCGCGGCCACGCGGTCGCCTTGCGCTTCTCCGTCAGCGATCCGCGACCGGGCTCGCCGACGGCTGCCGCGGTCATCAAGATCAGGACTCCGGCGGGACGCTCGGTGAAGACGCTGCTCGTGCGCGGCCCGGTCGGCACGTCGCTCAGCGCCCGCTTCGTCTGCTGGCTCGCCAGGGGCAGCTACCGCTTCACCGTCTCCGCCACCGACGCCGCCGGCAACGCGCAGGCGGCAGCGGCGAGCAATCGCCTGAGCGTGCGCTGACGCGAGATCAGAGCCGGCGCCGCTGCCGGCGAAGAGCCGACCGAAGACGAAGCCCATCCCTTGGCGACTCCATCGGCGCGAAGCGCGCGCCGGCCCGGCAGCCTTTCCCGGCGGATTCGTCCCGCAAAGGGGATGGGCCGCGACGACCGATGCTTGCAGTCGTCGCGGCCCATGTGGGGCCAACGGCACCCGGGCGTCGGAGGGGATCGCCCGGGCAGGTGGAAGGCGGACTTCGGTGGGGGCGCACCTTGCAGCAGTCGCATCCCGGCGGCTGGGGGAAGTCGCCTTTGCCGTCGTATGGCTTGAGGGCATTCTGCGGCGCGTATATGAAGCCGGTGTTGCGCCGGCGTTGAGGCAGGTTGCGCCGGCGCTCCAGCCCACCGCCCAGAGGTACAGCGCCGCGGGGCAGGGCAACAGCGTGGAGAGCTGAATGGAGGGCGAACGGATGCTCGTCGGCTACGATGGACTCTCATGAGCGGCGAGGCTGAAATGCGGGTTGAAGGGGCTGGAGGGCGCAGCCGCGACCTCGGCGTCCTCGCGCTCGCGGTGATCGCACCGCTGTGGGGCTACAGCTGGGTGGCGAGCAAGGTCGCGCTCGACTACGCCAAGCCGTTCACCTTCGCCGTGCTGAGCACGTTCATCTGCGTCGCCTGCCTCTTCGCGGCGCTGGTCGTCACGCGGCGCCCGCTACGGCCGCCGCCCCTCGGCTGGACCACGCTGATCGCTCTGCTGCAGACCACGTTGTTCGCCACCTTCACCATGTTCGCCCTCTCTTCGGGTGGTGCCGGCAAGGTCTCGGTGCTCGCCTACACGATGCCGTTCTGGCTGCTCTTGCTCGCCTGGCTGTTCCTGGGCGAGCGCCTGCGCGGCGTGCAGTGGCCGGCCGTGGGGCTCGCCTTCGCCGGCCTGGTGCTCGTCGTGCGCCCCTGGGACATCGGAGGGGCGCTCAGCGGCGTGCTCGCCTGTGCGGGCGGGCTCGCGTGGGCCGGAGGCGCACTGGCGGTCAAGCTGATGCAGCGGCGGCATCGCGTGGACGTGATCTCGCTGACCGCGTGGCAGATGGCGCTCGGCGGCCTGCCGCTGATCGTCGCCGCACTGCTGACGCACAGCGGCACGCCACACTGGACGGCGACCTTTGCGTTGTGCCTCGCCTACTCCGCGATCCTCTCCAACGCCGTGTGCTGGGTCCTGTGGGTGTACGCGCTGCGCTCGCTCCCGGCGGGGGTGGCGGGGCTGGGAACGCTGGCGATCCCCGTCCTCGGCGTGCTGGCCGCGTGGCTCCAGCAGGGCGAGACGCCCACCGGAGTGGAAGCCGTGGGCATGGCGCTCATCGTCGCGGCGCTGGCGATCATGGCGGCCGTGGGCGTCGCCGCCGGGCGTCGGGGCTCCGGCGGCCCAGGCGACGAAACCGGCGTGCTGCTGCCCGTGATCGACTAGGGGCGGAGATGGGAATGCATCCGGCCCACACCACGACCTGCCCATGGAGGAGCGCTTGACCGCGCCCGGGGAAGCACCGGAGAGGCCCGCGACGGCTCGGAGCCGCGATCTCGGCGTGCTCGCGCTCGTCGCCCTCGGGCCGATCTGGGGCTACGGCTGGGTGGCGACCAAGGTCGCCCTCGGCTATTCACAGCCGCTCACCTTCGCGGCGCTGCGACTCGCGCTGAGCGCCGCCTGCCTGTTCCTCGTGCTCATCGTCATGCGCCGGCCACTGCGGCCGCCCCCGCTCGCGTGGACGGCCCTCATCGCGTTCCTGCAGACGACGCTGTTCATCGGCTTCTCCATGCTGGCCTTGTCCATCGGCGGCGCCGGCAAGGTCGCGGTGCTCACGTACACGATGCCGTTCTGGCTGCTGCTGCTCGCCTGGGTGTTCCTGGGTGAGCGCCTGCACGGCCTGCAGTGGCCGGCCATCGCGATCGCCTTCACCGGCCTCGTCCTCGTGGTCCAGCCCTGGCACACAGGCGGCGCGATGAGCGGCCTCCTGGCGTGCGCCGGCGGCCTCGCGTGGGCGGCGAGCGCGCTGGTGGTCAAGCTCATGCAGCGTCGGCACCACGTGGACGTGCTCTCGCTCACCACGTGGCAGATGACGCTGGGCGCGCTCCCACTGATCGTCCTCGCTGCGCTCACCTACAACGGTGGTCCGCAGTGGACGACCGGATTCGTCCTGGGCCTGACCTACACCGTGGTGTTCGCCAACGCGGTCGCCTGGGTGCTGTGGTTGTACGCGCTGCGCTCGCTCTCCGCCGGCGCCGCCGGCCTGGGCACGCTGGCGATCCCCGTGGTCGGCGTCGTGGCGGCGTGGCTGCAGCTGGGGGAGCGGCCTTCCCCAGGCGAGGCAGCCGGCATGGCGCTCATCGTGGCCGCGCTGGCGATCATCGCGGTGCGCGGCCTCGTCGTCGCGCGACGCGGCTCGGTGGACGGCGAAGTCGTCGTCGTCCAGCCGGTGACGGACTAGATCCGGTCGCACGGACGATGGGGACGGCGTGCTGCTGCCCGTGATCGCCCGGAGGCAGCGACGCGACGGGCTCCGCCGACGCCGCATGACGCGCCGGCGGGGCGGCGCCTACTTGGGCGCGCCGATCCTGGTGGGCGCGTCCATCGCGACCTCGTAGATGTCGGACGAGACGCGCCGGCCCCAGCCCTTGTTGGCCGGCGACATCCCGGCGAGGATCGCGTCCGCCTCGCGCGCGTCGGCCGCCGTCTCGCAGTAGACGCACACGGCCACAGCGCCGTTGTGACGATCGACGAGCATCTCCACGCGGCTGGTCACTTGGGCCAGGCGCGCCGGCAGCTCGCTCGTCGCGTCGCCGCGCCGCAGCGCCTCGATACCGTCGCGCAGAAGCGCGCCCTCGGCGTCGATCTCCTCCGGGTCTCCGCCCTCGAACCGGGCTATGCGCACGTACATGGCCGCCTCCTGGGGGGCAAGCGCTCGTGATCGGCAGGTCGTGCCCTGGGTGTTCCCAAAGGCCGGCGGGCCGCAACGCGCCGGCGGCGCCGGCCGGCCCTCACCCTCCGCGTTTGGGCACGTTGCCGGCGTGGTCCCGGTACCAGTCCCACCAGATCAGGCGGTACACCTTGAGCAGGTGCGGCAGGCGATTGAGCAGCGGGATCAGCGGCAGGAACAGGATCAGGGCGAAGAACGCGGTCATGATCGCGACGACGAGGAGGTCGGCGCTGTCCTGGTCGGCGATCTGGGGGATCTCGTAGAGGAACTGGTACGGCGCCAGCCACCAGGCGCCGGGGTACCTGCCGGTCTCGTGGACGATGCCCCACTGCGGGTTGCCCTGCTGGACGAGGTGGGTGGCGGTGTCCATGTACGGAGACGCGTTGGCGAAGTACAGCAACTGACGCGTGAAGTCGAAGCTGTAGGGGTAGTACGAGCCGCCCTGCTCGGCGGCCAGAGCACCCTCGAGCATCCCGCTCTGGCCGAGGCTGAGCATCGCGGTCATCAGCGGCGCCACCGGCCCGTAGTCGCCGGGCGGCACCTGCACCTGGCCGCCGCTGACCGTCGCCTTGTCCAGCGCCTTGTCGTAGTTGGTGAGCCAGGTCTGCTGCTGGGCGGCCGACGCCGCCTTGAACTCCTTGAGCGGGGCGGCGTAGAGCCAGTTGATCTTGGCGACGCGGCCCAGCGGCCCGAGGACGAAGGCCTGGGCCGGGTCGATGGGCCGGGTCACGCCCAGCCAGTTGGCCGGCGCGATCGGGCCGAGGTGCTGGGCCGCCGACGGATCCTTCGTGTACGGCGGCCCGTAGCCCGACACGGCCGACAGGTCGTTGCCGAGCAGGATGCCGGTCGTCGTCTTGAGGAAGGCGATGGGCTGGTCGTTGGCGACGCTCTGCGCGGTGATCGTCGGGTAGTCCGGAGAGCCGTACACGGCGGCGAGGACGATCGCCACGATGGCGACCACCACGAACACGAAGATGCCTTCGCGCAGCAGATCGTAGTGCTTCATGGGGACGCCGCGGAGGTTCTCCTGGGCGCGGCGTCCGTTGGGGATGTGCTCGTCGATCACGGCCGCCACATCCCCTCTCTCATTCGGGCGCCCATCCCGTCAGTCCTCATACGGGCGCACCGGGCTGTCGCGCCGGATCAGGAAGATGTGCAGGGCCAGGAAGGCGAGCAGGGCCACGGGCAGCGCCGCGACGTGCAGCGTGAGCACCTGGCCCGCGTCCATGGTGTTGAAGACGGCGCCGATGCCGGCGGCGTTCATCGCATCCTTGGCCTGCGTCGCGATCCACTGCGAGTCCCAGCTGCTCTGCAGCAGGAACCCGGTGAGTCCGGTGAACACGCCGACGCCGAGCATCAGCGCGCCGACCATCCAGGTGAGCCAGCGGCCGTCACGCCAGGCGCCGAGGAAGAACTTGGTCGTGAAGTGCAGGATCATCGCCAGGAAGAAGAGCTGCACGCTCCAGAAGTGGACCGAGTTGAAGAAGTGGCCCACGCGATTGGCGTGGTACCACGTGGGCCCGCCGAGGGCGAGGGCGAGTCCGGAGGCGACGATCATCGCCAGAGCCATCATCGTCGCCGCGCCGAAGAGGTAGGCCACCGAGTTGACGTACACCGGCATGCGCGTCGGCAGCGCGTCCTCGATCGTGAGGTCGAGGCGCAGGTAGCGCTGCGCCCGCGTGGTCAGGTTCATCGCTCAGTCCTTGCCTTCGATGAACCGCGGCAGGCGCAGCGCCGCGCCGGCCACGAAGACGACCGCGACCGTGATCCAGGCGATCAGGTTGGGCCACGCCACCGTGAACGGGATCTTGAGCAGGCTGAACGTGAAGTACGGGACTCCGGGCAGCAACTCCGGTGGCAACGGATGCATCGCGCCTCCCCCTCAGAAGTTCTCGGCGTACACTTCCTGGTAGGCCTGCGGGTGCCCACAGACCGGGCAGACCTCGAGCGCCTTGGTGCCCTCGTGCACGTAGCCGCACTTGCGGCAGATCCACTTGACCTTCTCGGGCTTCTCGAAGACCAGACCCTGCTCGACGTTGTCGAGCAGCTTGCGGTAGCGCGACTCGTGCTTCTCCTCCACCTTGGCGACCTGGCGGAAGGTGTCGGCGACATCTTTGAAGCCCTCGGACGCGGCCATGTCGGCGAACGCCGGGTAGAGGTCGGTCCACTCCTCGTTCTCGCCGTCGGCCGCGGCCGCGAGATGCTCCGCCGTGCTGCCCTCGAGCTTGCCGGCCGGGTACGCCGCCGTGATCTCGACAATCCCTCCCTCGAGGTGCATGAAGAACTCCTTGGCGTGCTGTCCTTCGTTCTCCGCGGTCTCCAGGAAGATGGCGCCGATCTGCTCGAAGCCCTCCTTCCGGGCCGCCTTGGCGAAGAAGGTGTAGCGGTTGCGCGCCTGGCTCTCGCCGGCGAACGCTTTCAAGAGGTTCTGCTCGGTCCTGCTGCCCTTGAGGCTCGGCATCGTGGCTCCTTTGGACGGGGACGACCGGGCCAGTCTACCCGCACGGAACGGGGCGCCGGCCGGGCTTGCGATGGACGCGAACGAGCGCGCCTACTGCCGCACGGCGACGAGCGAGACGCCGAGCTTCTCCTCCAGGCCGGCGATGCGCGCGATCTGGTCCTTGTCGATCGGCGCGGAGTCGAGCGGATGGCAGACGAAGGCGAGCATCGTCACGCCGAGCTCCTCCTCGAGCGCGCTGATCTGCTCGAGTTGATCGTCGCCGAGCTTGGTGGCGAGGCTGCACAACATGCTGGTCCCTCCCGCGTAGACTCCTGACGCAGGGAGTCCTACCCGCGCGGCGCTTCTTCGGAGCATTGCTCGGGCGGCGCGGGCGGCGCGCCGGGGGCAGACAGGCGCCAGCGCCGCCAAGGCACGACGCCCTCGATCTCGATCTCGAGCGAGAAGCTGAGGAAGGTCCGGATGAGCACGATGAGGCCGAGGACGAGCACGTTCTCCATCGTCGGCTCCACCGCGACCGTGCGGATCAGGTCGGCGGCGACGAGGACCTCGAGGCCGAGCAGGATGCTGCGCCCGAAGTACGAGCGGATCATCACGTAGACGCCCTCGCTGGTGCCGCTGCGCAGGCGTGCGACGAGGGCGCGCACGAAGCCGGCGACGAAGCCCACCACGAGCACGGCCACGCCCACGAGCTCGAAGGTCCGCGTGACGTAGTCCATGAACGTGGTGTAGCCCATGGAGAGTGGCTCCTAGCGCTTCGTGTGGTGCTTGTGGCCGCCCTTGGGCTCGCGATGCTGGCCGCTCGCCGACCGTGCCGCCTCGGCGCGCGCGTGGCCGCGGTTGTGCATCGTCGTGTAGCCCCAGAGCAGGACGCAGGCGACGGCGATGGACGCGATCACGCCGCCGGGCTGCAGCTTGAGGCCGTTGCCCATGATCAGGTTGATGACGATGCCGGCGATCAGGGAGCTGCCGACGCCGAGGAGGAAGAGCGTGCCCCAGTCGCTGGGGTGCATGTCGTGGCGCACCAGCAGGCTGGCGGCCCAGCCGGCCACCATGCCGATGACGATGTAGGCGAGGATGCTGAACATGGAGAGCGGGCTCCTTGGGGCGTCGGGGACGGCGGGCACCCGGGATGATATCGCACGGGCGGGCGGGGCTGGCGCTGTGGGAGGGGCGGGCGGCGGCGGCGCGGGCGGCGGCGGGCGGGAGCCGTCACCGCCGCCCGCCGCCCGCACCAGCGTCACTCAGTGATGAAACCCGGCGCCGCCCGCCGCACTGTACAGCGGCGACTTGAGCTTCTCGAGCCCCTTGACCTTCTCCCTCAGGTCGGCGAGCAGCATGTCGGCCACGTCCGCGCTGAAGCCGCGGCGCACGACGATGCGCAGCGCCGCGAGGTCCTCGCGGTTCTTGGGGAAAGTGTACGCCGGCACCTGCCAGCCGCGCTCGCGCAGCGCCGCCGAGACGTCGAACACGGTGAAGTTCCTGACCTCGTCCTTGAGCTTGAAGGCGAAGACGGGGAGCTCGTCGCCACGAGTGAGCAGCTCGAACGGCCCCATCTTCTCGATCGCCGCCGACAGGTACGTCGCCACCCTGCGCGCGTAGCCCTGCTCGCGCTCGTAGCCCGCGAAGCCGAAGCGCAGGAAGTTGTAGTACTGCGCCACCACCTGCGAGCCCGGCCGCGAGAAGTTGAGCGCGAACGTGGGCATCTCGTCGCCGAGGTAGTTGACCCAGAAGATGAGATCCTCGGGCAGGGCCTCGGCGTCGCGCCAGATCGCCCAGCCGACGCCCGGGTACACGAGGCCGTACTTGTGCCCCGAGGCGTTGATGGACTGCACGCGCGGCACGCGGAAGTCCCACTCGAGGTCGGGGTCGAGGAACGGGGCGATGAAGCCGCCGGACGCGCCGTCCACGTGGATCGGGATGTCGAGGCCCGTGCGCTTCTGCAGATCGTCGAGCAGCTCCGACGTCTTCTTGACGTCCTCGAAGCTGCCGTCGAAGGTCGAGCCCATGACGACGACCACGCCGATCGTGTTCTCGTCGCACAGCTTCACCGCTTCCTCCGGCGAGAGGTGATAGCGGTCGCCCTCCATCGGCACGAGGCGCATCTCGACGTCCCAGTAGTTGGCGAACTTGTCCCAGCACACCTGGACGTTGATGCCGGTCACCAGGTTGGGCGTGTCGGTGGGCTTGCCCTCGGCCTTGCGGCGCTTCTGCCAGCGGCGCTTGAGGGCGAGGCCGCCGAGCATCGCGGCCTCGCTGGAGCCGGTGGTCGAGCACCCGGTCGCCTTCTTCGCGTCAGGTGAGTGCCAGAGCCGGCTGAGCATGTCGACGCAGCGCATCTCCATGGCGGCCGTCTGCGGGTACTCGTCCTTGTCTATCATGTTCTTGTCGAACGTCTCGGCCATGAGCTTGTCGGCCCACGGGTCCATGTGGGTGCTCACGAACGTCGCCAGGTTGAGGCGCGCGTTGCCGTCGAGCATCAGCTCGTCGTGGACGATCTGGTAGACGACCTCCGCCCGCGTCTCGTGGGCGGGGAGCTCGTGCCGGGGCACGCGCGGCATCTCACTCGTGAAGATGTCGGCGGCGGCGGCGTCCCGGCCACGCTCGCCGGGGCCGCGCGGGTGTCTGAGGGCCAAGGTGATACCTCCTGGTCGGGGATCGGCGTCGGCGTGATTCCTACCCCCCGCCGCGGGCCGGCAACCGCGCCCGCCGCCTCCTACTCCAGCTCGTCCGGGCGGCGCTTGCGCGCGTGCTTCTCAGGCGCTACCGCCGGCCCCACCATCGGCAGCTTCGCGGCGAGGTCGACCGGCTGCGGTGCATTGATGCCGAACTTGAGAGAGAGCATGCGCAGGCCGAACACGAAGACGATCGTGATCCACTCGCTCGGCACCTTGGCCAGCTCCGCGTAGTACACGAGCAGCACGTACAGGATGCTCCCCAGCATAGCAGCGGCATAGTTGATGGGCCCCGGCTTCACGAGCTCCGGCTTCTCGTGCGAGAGCAGGTCGCGCAGCACGCCGCCGCCGAAAGCGGTGACGCAGCCGATGAACATGGCCGCGAACGGGCTGAGGCCGGCGTTGAGCGCCTTCTGCGCGCCGATGACGGCGAACAGCGCCATCCAGATCGGGTCCAGCACCAGGATGAGGATGTTGCCGAGTCTGGCGAGGGAGGCGAAGAAGAAGCCGATGAACGCCGCCACGAAGGCTATGGGCAGGTACCACACGCTCGTGAACGCCACCGGCACGACCCCCAGAAGCACGTCGCGGATGATGCCGCCGCCGAGGCCGACGCTGATCGCGATCGCGAGCACGCCCGTGATGGGGAACTTGCGTTCGCTCGAGAAGATCGAGCCGCTCAACGCGCCCAGGAACGTGGCCGCGAGGCCGATGTAGAGCGGCGGCTCGGTGACGCCGCCGACCAGCAGAGGGAGGGATTGGAGAAGGCTCACTGCCCGGTTCTATAGGACTCGCCGCCCGGCCGCAAGACGCGGCGGCGGGTCAAGTCTGCCGCGCGCAGTGCCGAATAAAAGCAGCAGCGACTCCTGACGGTGGCGCGGCCACCCGCGCAAGCGCGCGGGGATACATACGTAGAGAGGAACGAACATGGGCCGGTTCGCACGAAGCTGGCAGCTTATCAAGATCTGCTGGAGCGTCCTCCGGCAGGACAAGGAGCTCCTCGTCTTCCCCGTCGTATCGACCATCGGCGTCCTGCTGGTGACCGCCTCGTTCGTGATCCCCGGGTTCTTCACCGGGTTCTGGTCCGGCATCAGCGAGAACGGCGCCAACGCCGGCCTCTACGTGCTGATCGTGCTCTTCTACCTCGTCGAGTACTTCGTCATCATCTTCTGCAACGCCGCCCTGGTCAGCGCCGCCATCGTGCGCCTCGAAGGCGGCGATCCCACGCTCGGCGACGGTTTTCGCGGCGCCTGGGACCACATCGGGGCGATCCTCGGCTACGCCGCCATCGCCGCCACGATCGGCCTTCTCCTTCAGCTCCTGCGCGAGCGCGCCGGCATCGGCGGCGTGATCGTCGCGGCGCTCGGCGGCGCCGCCTGGAACATCGTCACGTTCCTGGTCGTGCCGGTCCTCGTCGCGGAGGGCATCGGGCCGGTGGCGGCGATCAAGCGCAGCGCCTCGCTGCTCAAGAAGTCGTGGGGCGAGCAGATCATCGGCTCGGCCGGCATCGGGCTCGTCTTCGGGCTGCTCGCCGTCGCGGTCGCCGCGGTCGGGATCGCCATCGGCGCGCTCGCCCTGAGCGCCGGCATCGCGGCGCTGGGCGTCGCGTTCTTCGTGCTGGTGGTCCTCGCCGTCGTGCTCATCAGCCTCATCGGCGCGACGCTGCACGCCATCTACACGGCCGCCGTGTACGAGTACGCCGTGGAGGGCGACACCGGCGCCTTCGACCGCGAGATGCTCGCCGGCGCCTTCCGCCCCAAGTCGTCGCGGCGGACGCGCTGAGGCACGCTTCGCGGCCGCGCCGGACGGGCCGGGTCCGCGGCCGCTCGTGCGCCC
>CAIWHY010000386.1 GCA_903912585.1 uncultured Thermoleophilia bacterium
GGTGTGACTTCTGCGGGTCTCGGGTTCCGGGGGCGTGGTGCCGATACAGTTGGAGTCGGAAGGGGCAGCGCGGGACCGCCCTGTCCTCCATCCGGAACGAAGAGCGCGCCTTGCCTGGCCTCTTGCGGTCGGGACGGGCCTGTTCTCTCGGAGACGCGCATGCCGTGAACCTTGGGAGGAACTGGACCATGATCAGAAAGCTGACCTTGACCGCCGCGGCGGCGACGGTCCTCCTGCTGATGCTGGCGCTGCCGGCGCTGGCGACGCGTGCCACCACCCCCGAGCCCTTCGGCTGGGAGCTTCAGTTGCGCAACGCGCAGACGCCCAAGTACGGCGCCGACATGACGTCCAGGCAGTTCTCCGCCTGGGCGGCCAAGAAGCACCGCCGCGTGACGATCGTCGACGGCGCGACCACCTACAAGGGCGTCTCGCTGAAGACGGTGGTCGGCTACTTCGACGACAACAACAAGGAGACGTTCAACGCGGCGCTCGCGCGCAAGGGCTACAGCGTCGTCATCACCGGCTTTGACGGCTTCTCTGCGACCTGGACCAGCGGCGACATCGCCAGGCTCGGGAGCAAGGTCATCCTCGCCGACCTGGCCAACGGCAAGCCGCTTCCGGTGCCGCCCGCCTTTATCGACGCCGCGGGCCTGCCCCAGTGGATCCCCGACTGGCCGCTCAGGGTGGTCACCCTCGTCCCCGGCATCGTCTGGGACCAGAAGGTGCAGGGGGTCGCGCGTCTCAGCATCGTGCCGGCGGCGCCGAAGGGCGCGCCCTCCCTCTGACAGCGCGCGGGCGACGTTACGACGTTAGGGGCGGCGGGACGCCGGGGCCGCAGGGGCGCCGCCGGCCGTCAGGGCGGAGCGGCTCGCCGCGGAAGGCTCGCCGCCGGACGGCGCGTCCTGCAGCGTGACCGTGAAGGTGCTGCCGACGCCGGGCTCGCTGCGCACCTCGGCCTCGCCGTCGTACATGTTGGCGATCTTGCGCACGGTCGACAGCCCCAGGCCGCTGCCGAGGATCTTCACGGTCTGTTCGTTCTTGATGCGCGTGAACTCGTTGAACAGCTTGGCGGCCTCCTCGGGGGCGAGGCCGATGCCGGTGTCGCTGACGGCGATGCGCATGGTGTTGCCCTTGCGCTGCAGCTTGATGGTCACCGAACCGCCGTCGCGGTTGTACTTGACGGCGTTGGAGATGAGGTTGTTGAGCACGATCTCCGCCTCGCCGGCGTCGGCGTGGAGCTCCGCCCCGGCCTCCGCTTCGAGGCTCATCGTGATGCCGCGGCGCTCGGCGTCGACGGCGAACAGCTCCATCGACGCCTTGGCGAGCTCGCGCAGGTCGAGCCGCTTGATCGCGCGCTCGCGCTGCCCCGACTCGATGCGCGTGAGGTCGAGGAGGTCGCCGATGAGCTTCTTCATGCCGTCGACGCGCACGATGCTGCGCTCGACCATCTGCAGGTTCTGGTCGGCTTCGGTCGTCGCCAGGATGTTGAGGTAGCCCTCCACGGCGTTGAGCGGCGCCTTGAGCTCGTGCGCCAGGACCGAGATGAAGTTGAAGCGCACCTGGCGCTTCTCCTCCGCCAGCTTGAGCGCCTGCTTGCTGAGGATCAGCTGGCTCGTCGCCTTGCGCAGCGCGTAGCGCATCTCGTCCGGGGTGAACGGCTTGGCGAGGAAGTCGTAGGCGCCGAGCTTGGTCGCCTTCACCGCCGTCTCGAAGGTCGCGTAGGCCGTTATCATGATGGTGAGGACTTCACGGCCTTGGCTGCTGAGCTCGTCGAGGACGTCCATGCCGCCGAGACCGGGGAGCTTGAGGTCGAGCAGCAGCAGGTCGACCTCGCCGCCCTCGCTGAGGAAGA
>CAIWHY010000387.1 GCA_903912585.1 uncultured Thermoleophilia bacterium
GGCCGAGCCTCATGGCGACGTCCCCCACGGTGGCTGCCTCGGAGGGCGCGAACGAGTAGCTCGCGCGCCGCGCGGGCGTGCGCGCGTCGAGGCCTGCGAAAAGCCTGACGGTGATGACGTCGGTGACGGTCGTCATGGCCGGACTGTACCACTCATCCCGTCTCCCCAAGTTGCCGATACTCAAGCCGACCGCGCGCGACGCGCGGGAGAGAGGCGGGCATGCTCGACGACGAAGACGACCAAAGGCCGGCCGGGACCCCGGCTCGGGCGGACGGCGCGGCCGCCGGCGACGCGACCGAAGGCGACGCAGCAGAAGGTGGCGCGGCCGACGGCCGCGACGCCGCGCTGCGCGCCGTCCAGGTCGCGCTGATCAAGGAGATCGACGACGCGGTCAGCAAGCTCGAGCGCGCGCGCATCGGCGAGGCGACGCGCGAGCACCTCGAGATCCTGCGCAGCCTGCTCAAGGCGCAGGTGACCGCCTACCTCGAGCACTTCGTCGCGCGGCGCACGACCCTCTACTCGCAGACGTCGGTCATGTACGCCGGCGACGTCGGCGCCCCCGGCGTCATCTCCACGACCTTCCGCGGCCTGCTCGAAGGCGGCACGCTCTCCGGCGGCCAGGCGGCCAGGCTCGCCGCCTACCTTGGCGAACGGCGCACCCTGGTCATCTTCGGCGACCGCGCCACCGGCAAGTCGACCCTGCTCAACTCGCTCTTCGAGCTCCTCTCCCTGGACGAGCGCCTGGTGGCGATCGAGCGTGGCCCGGACCTGCCGGCGCTCAAGGAGCGCTCGTTCTGCGTGCGCCTCGGCGTCGACGACAAGACCGACATCCCGGCGCTGTTCGCCAAGGCGCGGCGCATGAGCCCCGGGCGCCTCGTGGTCGGCGAGATCCACAAGGAGGAGGTGCGCGAGTTCTTCAGCATGCTCGCCGAGGACCCCCGCATCGGCGGTCTTGCGACCCTGCGCGCCGACTCCGTGAGCAAGGCCATCGACGCCATCGGCACGGCGTTCGGCGGCGACCAGCAGCACGCCCGCGAGTCGATCGCCAGGGTGGCGCCCGCATTCGCTCACATGCACTCCGACGAGAAGGGCCGGCCGCGGCTCGCGGCGATCTGGAGCGTCGAGGGCCTGGTCGACGGCGAGCTCTCGCTGCGCGAGGTGGACACCGGCGCGCCGGCCGCAAACGAGTTGCTCGCAGAGGCCTGACGACCGCCCGAAGGCCGGCGTCACCCAGACGCCGCCGCCGGCGTGAACCGCACTCGCCGGCCGTCACCCTCGCATCCGTCCGCCCACCGGCGTAGCGTTTGCGCGCATCAGACGGAGACTGGTAGAGTGCCCGTTCACGTTGCCGCACGGCAGCGTGTCACCCCTGCTCCAGCATCCGAGGCTGGGGCCGCACAGACCACAGGAGGTGATCGCGATCAACAAGTACGAGCTCATGCTCATCGTGAATCCAAACGCTGATGAGGAGCGCCAAAAGGAGATCGTGGAGCGTCTTCGCACTACCGTCGAGAAAGGCGAGGGCAACGTCGCCGCCGTCGACGAGTGGGGCAAGAAGAAGATGACCTACGCGATCAAGAAGGAAGAAGAAGGCGTCTACACCGTCATCACGTTCACGGCGACTCCGCAGACCCTCGCAGAAGCCGAACGCGTGTTGGGCATCACCGACGAGGTGCTCCGCTACCAGACGATCCGGCAGAAGTCCTAGCGGCCTTCTACCGGGAAGGGAGTCCA
>CAIWHY010000388.1 GCA_903912585.1 uncultured Thermoleophilia bacterium
CGCGCCGCCGAAGACGCCGGGCGCGGCGACCTGTTCCGGACGCTGAGCCGGGAGGAGGCGCAGGCGGCCTGCGGGTCGCCGCGCGCCGTCGGCGGCGTGGCCTCGGTCCACGCCGGCAGCGTGCAGCCGGCGCTGCTCGTCCAGGGGCTGCGGCGCGCCGCCCTCGGCGCCGGCGTGCGGATCTTCGAAGCGAGCCCCATGACGGACCTGCGGCGCACGCTCCCGGCGGTCGTCGAGACGCCCGCCGGGACGGTCGTCGCCGACCGGGTCGTGCTCGCCGAAGGTCCCTGGCTCGCGCGGGTGCCGGAGCTGCGCCGCACCCTGTTCGTCATCCCCTCGCACATGGTCGCCACTTCGCCGGCCGGCGAGCAGCTGGACGCCATGGGCTGGCGCCGCGGGCGGCCGTTCGTCGATGCGCGGACCGCGGTCCACTACGGCCAGCGGACGACCGACGACCGCGTCGTCTTCGGCCGCGGCGGCGGGCGGCTGGGCTACGCCGGCCGCGTCATCCCCGCGCACTTCCACGACGAGGCGGAGGCCGCGGAGATCGTGCGCGACCTGCACGACCTCTTCCCGCGCACCGCGAGGCTGGCCATCGAGTGGAGCTGGGGCGGCCCCGTGGAGCGCACGCAGCACGGCACGCCCTGGGTCGGGCCGCTCGGACCCCACGGCAACGTCCACTACGGCACCGGCTACTCGGGCAACGGCGTGTGCCCGACGCAGCTGATCGGGCGCACGCTGGCCTCCGTCGCGCTGGGGCTCGACGACGAGTTCGCGGCGTCGCCCCTGGTCTCCGAGCCGCCGTCGTACCTGCCGCCGGAGCCGGTGAGGTCGCTCGGCGCCCAGATCGTGCGCGCCGCCATCGGCCGCTGCGAGGCGCAGGCCGACAAGGGGCTGGCGCCGGACCCGGTGTCGAAGTTCGTCAGCCGCGGCCTCGACTTCTCGATGCCGCGGCCGATCCGGGGGCGCGGATCCGGGGCGCCGCCGCGACGCTGACGCGCGTGCTCGCCGCGCCGGATCTCGCGCCGGCGAGCGGCGGGTCCTCGCAACGTGCCTCGAGGCGGAGCCGCCTCTCAGGGCAGCGTGGAGACCGCGCGCTCGATGAGGTGGATGAGAGGCGTTGGGTAGACGCCGAAGACGAGCACGAAGGCGGTGAGCGCGGCCAGCATGATGCCGGCCACCGCCGGGGTGGTCGCGCCGGCCGCAGCGCCCGAGCCCGCCGCGCCGGGCAGCAGGTTCGCCCCGGCTGTCTCCTCCGCCGGCTTCTGCACCCACAGCGCGACGATGACGCGCGTGTAGTAGTAGAGGCCGATGGTGCTGGTCACGACGAGCACCATGACCAGCGCCCACAGGGCCGAGCCGGCGCCGGCAGTGAGGATGTAGAACTTGCCGATGAAGCCCATGGTCAGCGGCATGCCGGCGAGCGAGAACAGGGCGATCGTGAACGCGACCGCGGTCCAGCGCCTGCGCTTCGCGAGGCCGCGATAGTCGTCGAGCTGGTCGGCGTCGCGCGCTGGCGTCGAGAGCACGGTCACGACGCCGAAGGCGACGAGCGAGGTGGCGAAGTACGCCACCAGGTAGAACGTCACCGCCGTGGCGGCGCGCTCGCCGGTGGCGAGGAACGCCACCAGCAGGTAGCCGAGGTGGGCGATCGACGAGTACGCCAGGATGCGCTTGACGTTGTCCTGGCGCAGCGCCAGCAGGTTGCCGGCGGCCATCGAGGCGATGGCGACGCCGGCGAACACGAGGAACAGCGTCGAGTCCGGGTGCAGGCTCACCGGCCGGAAGTAGCGCAGCAGCAGCGCGACCACGGCGCCCTTGGACACCGTCGCGATGAACGCGGTCACGGGCGCCGGCGCCCCCTGGTACACGTCCGGCGTCCACATGTGGAACGGCACGACCGCGAGCTTGAAGCCGACGCCGACGAGGATGAGCACGACGCCGAGCGCAAGGACCGGGCTGCTGGCGCCGAGGCCGGCGGCGATCAGCGGAGCGAGCCCGCCGGCCGTCATCGTGCCCGTCTCCGCGTAGACGAGCGCCATCCCGAAGACGAGGAAGGCGGCGGTCGAGCCGGCGAGCACGAGGTACTTGACCGCCGCCTCCACGTACTGCTCGCGATGCAGCGGGTAGACGATGAGCGCGTAGAGCGAGACGCTGAGGATCTCGAGGCCGAGGAAGAACGAGGCGAAGTGCGTGCTCGCGGCGAGCGTGACGGAGCCGAGCGCCGCGGTGACGAGGAGCACGTAGTACTCCTCGGGGTGCACGCGGCGCTTCTGCAGGTAGCCCCACGAGAGCACGGCGACGACTGCCGTCGCCGCGATGATGAGCCCCGCGAAGAAGAGCGCGTAGGTGTCGAAGGAGAGCAGCGGCGTCACCTGGCGCGGGGAGCGGCCGGCGGAGACGACCAGCAGGCCGCCGGCCGCCGCCAGCCCGATCAGCGTGAGCACG
>CAIWHY010000389.1 GCA_903912585.1 uncultured Thermoleophilia bacterium
CCCGCCTCGCCGGCCTCCAGACCGGCGGGCGCGAAGTCGGCGGTGGTGATGCCCCCGCGCGCGTGCTCGGCCGCTTGGGCGCGGATCGCGGCCGGCAAGTCGGCGCCGTCGAGCGCGGCGAGGAAGGCGGCGTGCGCGTCGCGGTCGTGCCAGCGGCGCCCGGGCGCGACCAGCACGATCCCGCCGCCGATCGTGGCGACCGGTGAGAGGGCGCGCAGGATGAAGCGGTCGCCCGGCTCCGCGGCGGCGTCGCCGTCCAGCCGCACGACCGCCGCGGCCGCCGTCCCGGCGGCGATCTCGCGGCCGCTCACCGGCGCGACCCGTGCGACGAACTGCGCCGTGCCGTGGTGGAGGCGGACCTGGTCACCCGATCGCAGCGGTCGCCCGCCGGGCAGCACGCTCACCCAGGCGTCGAAGCTGCGCCAGGCGTGACCCGCCAGCTCGAGCGACACCAGCCAGCTGCCGCGGCGCAGCTGCTCCCGGTCGGCGCCGCGCAGGTTCACGCCGACGCGGCTCCCGGCCCGCACCTCGCTCGTCTCGTGGTCGTGGACCTCGACGCTGCGCACCGTGACGCGCGCCGCGCCGGGTTCCACGACCAGCGCGTCGCCGGCGGCGATGCTGCCGCGCCACAGCGTCCCGGTCACGACCGTGCCGATGCCTTTGAGCGGGAAGACGCGGTCGACCGGCAGACGTGCCGGCCCGCCGCGGCGGCCGGCCTCGACCCGGCCGGCGGCGCGCTCGAGCGCCGCCAGCAGCTCGCCGAGGCCGCGTCCGTCCCGGGCGCTCACGGTGACCATCTCGCAGGCGGCGAAGGGCGTCCCAGCAAGGTACTCGCGCGTGTCGGCGGCGACCATGTCGAGCAGCTCCTCGTCGACGGCGTCCGCCTTGGTCAGCGCGACGACGCCGCGCCGCACCCCGAGCAGATCGAGGACCGCCAGGTGCTCGACGGTCTGCGGCATCACGCCGTCGTCCGCCGCGACGACCAGCAGGAACAGGTCGACGCCGGTGGCCCCGGCGACCATTGTGCGCACGAAGCGCTCGTGCCCAGGCACGTCGACCACGCTCAGGTGCGCGCCCCCCGGCAGGTCCAGCTCGGCGTAGCCCAGCTCGATGGAGATGCCGCGCTCCTGTTCCTCGCGCAGCCGGTCGGTGTTCTTGCCGGTGAGCGCCATGATGAGCGCGGTCTTGCCGTGGTCGATGTGCCCGGCCGTGCCGAGAGTCAGCGGCACGGGGAACCGGGCAGATCTGATGGGCCGGCCACGACGCCTTCCTCAGGCGAGCGCTGCGAGCACCGCGCCGGCGAGCTCCTCGAGCTCGGAGCCGTCGACGGCGCGCAGGTCGAAGAGCAGCTTGCCGTCCTGGACGCGGCAGACCACGGCCGGCTCACCGGCGCGCAGGGACGCGGCGAGAGCCGACGCGTCGCCCACGTCGACCGCAACGGCCACGCTCGGCACCTCCGTCACCGGCAGCGCGCCGGCGCCGGCCCGGGCGACGGTGTCGGCCAGCGTCACGGCGTCCTCCTGCAGGGCGAACTGCGCCGTCCGCTGACCAGTGAGGAGCGCGCGCAGGCGCTCGGCGCGGGCGCGCACCACGTCGAGCGGGACGGCGAGCGCGGCGAGGGTGGGGACGCGCTCCAGCGCCAGCTCGGGATCGAGGTAGAGCCGCAGCACGGCGTCGAGGGCGGCGAGGTCGAGCTTGTCGATGCGCAGCGCTCGTGCCAGCGGGTGCCGCCGCATGGCGTCGATCGTGGCGGCGCGGCCGACGGCGATGCCTGCCTGCGGGCCGCCGAGCATCTTGTCGCCGCTGAACGTCACGACGTCGGCGCCGGCGGCCACGCTCTCCTTGAGCGAAGGCTCCTCCGCGAACAACTCGAGCGGGGCGAGGGCGCCGCTGCCGAGGTCGTCGACCAGTACGGCGCCACGTTCGTGCGCGAGGTTGGCGAGTTCCTCTATCGACGGCTCCGTGGTGAAGCCGACGACGCGGAAGTTGCTGGTGTGGACGCGCAGCACGGCGCGCGTGCGCTGCGTCCACGCCTTCTCGAA
Source organism: uncultured Thermoleophilia bacterium (assembly GCA_903912585.1). Taxonomy (GTDB): domain Bacteria; phylum Actinomycetota; class Thermoleophilia; order UBA2241; family UBA2241; genus CAIXSE01. The sequence goes on from CAIWHY010000389.1 coordinate 2,043, forward strand.
ATCCTTGACGTAGGTGCGGTTGGTGGTGCCGACCTCGACCACGTCGGCGCCGCTCTCCAGCACGATGTCCGGGATGCGGAACCCGTCGCCGATCTCCACGAGCTGGCCGCGACAGATCAGCACCTCGCCGCCGCGTGCCGTGGCGGCGACGGCGAGCAGCACCGCGGCGGCGTTGTTGTTGACGACGAGCGCGTCCTCGGCGCCGGTGACGGCGCAGAGTGCGTCGTGGACGTGGTCCTGGCGCGAGGCGCGCTCTCCGCGCGCCAGGCTGTACTCGAGATCCGTGTAGCCGGAGGCGGCCGTGACGACTGCGTCGACGGCCTCCTGCGGCAGGACGGCGCGGCCGAGGTTGGTGTGCACGACGATCCCGGTCGCGTTGATGACGCGGCGCAGTGACGGAGTCACCGCCGTCTCCAGCAGCCGCGCCGCCCACGGCACGAGGTCGGCCGGCGTGAGGTCCGCCGCCCCGGCGGCGGTCGCCGCGCCGGCCTCCCCGCTCGCGAGGATGTCGGCGCGCAGCCGCTCGATGACCGCGCGCACGGCGTCGGTGACGAGGGCGCGCGGGTAGCGCTCGAGCAGCTCCTGAGCGGCCGGCTCACGCAGCACCTCGTCGACGGCCGCCAGCGAGCGCAGCTGTGCCTGGCGGCCTCCGTCCTCGGCCACGGCGCCGGGGACGTCTTTCGCACGTTTGCCCTTCTCGCCCGGCTTTCCTTCGCTCATGAGTCCTTCGTCCTCCCCGCGCGCTGCGCCCGGATGCGCAGCCCCGCCGTGATCATCGCGAACGCTACCACGCAGAAGCCGAACCACCAGTCGGTGGCATTCAGCCCGATCGAGTCCAGCCACTGGTGACGCGCGCGGTAGACGTAGACGAGGCCCACGGCCAGCACGCTCCAGAAGACCTGCGCCGCCGGCCAGAAGAAGCGCGACGGGCGCTCCCGGAAGCCGTGGACCATGGCCCAGGAGGCCAAGACCGTCACCCCCACCGGGAGGAGGCCGATGGCGACGGCGAGCAGGACCTGCGCGAGGACCTGGCCGAGCGTGTGGCCCTTGGCCCAGTCCCAGATCGGCTGGCCGCCGCCGAGGCCGAAGACGATCACGAGCACCCAGCTGATGGCCCCGATGAGGCCGACGGCGGCGGCGATGGCGAACGGAGCGACCGAGAGTCCCCGCAGGACCCCGCCACGCGGAGGGGTCTGCGCGCGGCGGACGTCGTCTTCGTCCGGTTCCCAGTCCGGCGGCGCGGTGCCGGGGCCGCGGTGGGAGTAGCGCGGCATCTTGTCCGCGCCGCCGCTCACGAGTCAGCCTTCCAGGCAGATGGCGCCCGTGGCCGCGCCCGTGCCGCCGGCGGTCGCGCCGGCGCCGGCGCCGGTGACCGCGCCGATCGTCCAGGCGCCGACGCCGTTCTCCTCGAGTTCCTCAACGAGGAAGGCGTGCTTGGCGGCGGCCACCGCCATCAGCAGGCCGCCGGAGGTCTGCGGGTCGAACAGGGCGAGCACGCGCGCGTCCTCTTCGGCGGGCGCGGCGGTGGTGACCGCTCCGCTCAGGCGCGGCAGCAGGAAGTCGCGGTTGCTGCGCAGGCCGCCGGCGTACACCGACTGCCGGATGAGGTCGAGCACGCCGTCGTGCAGCGGCACGTCCGCGACCCGCAGCGTCGCGCCGGCGCCGCTCGCGTCCAGCATCTCGCCGAGGTGGCCCAGCAGGCCGAAGCCGCTCACGTCGGTGCAGGCGTGCACGCCGACGGCGGTCATCACGGCCGCCGCCCGCGCGTTGAGCGCGGCGGCCTCCTCGATCGCCGGCATCATCTCGTCCTCGCTGATGAGGCCGTTCTTGAGTGCGCTGGCGAGCACGCCGATGCCGAGACGCTTGGTGAGCACGAGCTTGTCGCCCGGCTGCGCGCCGGCGTTGTAGACGATCTGGTCCGGCCTGGCGACGCCGGTGACGGCGAGCCCGTACTTGGGCTCCTTGTCGTCGATCGAGTGGCCGCCGGCCAGGTCGGCGCCGGCCTCGATGACCTTCTCGGCGCCGCCCTTGAGGATCTCTGCGAGGTGAGTCATCCCGAGGTCGGCCGGCCAGGCGACGAGGTTCATCGCGGTCAGCGGGCGAGCGCCCATGGCGTACACGTCGCTGAGGGCGTTGGCGGCGGCGAGCTGGCCGAACCAGTAGGGCGAATCGACGATGGGCGTGAAGAAGTCGACCGTCTGCACGAGGCAGAGGTCGTCGGAGATGCGCGTGACAGCTGCGTCGTCGCGCGTCTCGAGCAGCCGCGCGAACTCAGGTGAGCTGCGCGGAAGGGCGTCGAGGATGGCTTGCAGGTCGCACGGACCCAGCTTTGCCGCTCAACCGCTCTTGGCTGCGAACTGTGTGAGGCGGATCTTGTCGGTCATGCGGCCAGTGTACCGCACGGCTCCCGGCGCCGGCCGGCAGGGACGAGGAGCCTGCCCGCGGACAGCGCGGGTCAGCGCACGACGAGGCGCGCGACGCCGAGCTTGGACTGACGGTTGCCGGCGAGGTCGGTCGCGCGCGCGACGACGAGGTACGTGCCGCGCGGCAAGGTGCAGGTGAAGCTGCGGGCGTGGCGCGCGCCGGTGGTACGCAGCGCCGCGGCAAGCGTGCGCGGCTGGACGCCGGAGAGGCCCGCGATCACGATGCGCACCGTCGCCCGGGGCGTCAGGTCCGTCACCCGGTAGAAGATCGTCGCGGTGTGGCCGCGCCGGACCGTCGCCCCTGCGACGGTGACGCGCGGCCCGACCGTGTCGATCTTGACCGTGAAGCTGCGCGCCGCCTCCGCGTTGCCGGCGTTGTCGACCGAACGGTAGCGGACCGTGTGCGTGCCCTGGCCCGTGACCAGGAGCGAGTCGCCGGTCGCCCACGACGGCGCGCCATCGACGCGCGTCTCCGTGCGCTGCACACCGGACTGGAGGTCGGAGGCGCTGAACGTCAGCATCACCGGCGCCGCGTGCCATGCCGTGTCGGCTCCGGTCACGGTCGTGACCGGCGGCGTGGTATCAGGCGTCGGCGACGGCGTGGGTCGCACGGTCGGCGTAGTCGTCGGCGCCGGCGTCGGGCTCGTGGTCGGCGTCGGGCTCGTGGTCGGCGACGGGCTCGTGGTGGGACTCGGGCTGGGCGTCCCTACGCTGATGCTCAACTCGGTCGCGCCCCAAACCCCGAAGATGTAGGAGCTGGAGACGCCGCGGAAGGCGGTCCAGCGGATCGCTGAGTACCACGTGTCCCAGCACGCGTACTCCTGGACGCCGCCGTCGAGGCGGTAGCCGATGGCCGCGACGGCGTGGTCGATCTGGCCGTCGCCGCTGCTGTCGACCATGAAGACCATCGGCCGTCCAGCGTCGATCTCGCGGGTCAGGACCGTCCACGTGAGCGTAGAGCCCATGTACAGGTCGCTGTAGCTGGTCGTCGCGCCGGGCAGCTTGCTCGCCACGTAGGCCGCGAACGCCGGACCCACATCGTCAGTCCAGCTGCTGCCGTAGGGGAGGCTGTAGGCGCTGCGCGAGGTGTGCATGAAGTCGGCGATCGAGTCGTCGGCGTGCACCGTGCCGGGCGAGAGCTGGCTCTTGTCCGATTGAAGCGGGCCGCTCGTGTCGTTGGGCAGCGCGTAGTCCTCGTAGTGCTCGGAGGGCCCGCCGGCGACCTGATGCGAGGCGATCGCCTGAGAGGTGGCCGTGGTCTGCAGGCTCGCGTCGCCGGGAATCAGCGCATCGAATCCGTGCGCGTCATAGTAGCCCACGATCATGCCGAGGGCCGTCGGGGCGCAGCCGTCGTGCCAGATGTACGCGGGTACCCCGGAGACGACCTGTTGGCCCGTGATGGTCTGCGTCGCCTGCGTGCGCACCGGCGGGCGCACGAGGGGCGGCGGGGTGGGGCCCGTGGTCGTCCGCGCCGTCAGCGCGGCGGACAGCGCGGGCGCGGAGGCCGGCGACGAGCTCGCGAGGAGGCCGCCGGCCAGCGCCGCCGCGGCGGCGAGGACGGCAAGGAGGGCGAGCGCACGGTGGCGGACCTGCATCGGTGGGCTCCTGATCGAGTCTGAAGGTCGCATGGTACATCGGACGAACGGCGGCCGTTCCTTAGGCCG
>CAIWHY010000390.1 GCA_903912585.1 uncultured Thermoleophilia bacterium
CTGCACGCGGTGCACGCCGCCCTCGTACTTGAGCGAGGAGTACGCGCCCTGGCCCTTGACCTCGAGCGTGATCTCCTTGAAGCCGCCGTCGTCGTTCTCGTTGGCGTTGAGCACCTCGACCGCGAAGTCCTTGGCCTCGGCGTAGCGCGTGTACATGCGCGCCAGCTCGCCGGCGAAGATGCAGGCCTCGTTGCCGCCGGTGCCGGCGCGGATCTCGATGATCACGTCCTTGCCGTCGTTGGGGTCGCGCGTGAGCATGCGCACGCGGATGTCCTCGGCGAGCTCGTCGAGACGGCGGCGCCCATCCTGCAGCTCGTCCTGCGCGAAGTCGCGCATCTCGCCGTCGCTCGCGTCGTCGCCGAGGAGGCCTTCGGCGTCGGCGACCGTCTGCTCCGCCTCACGGTACTGCTGCGCGAGCGCGTAGACCTGCTGCAGCTCGGCGTGCTTGCGCGCCGTGTCGGCGTAGTGCGCGCGGTCGCCGAACACGTCCGGATCGGCGAGCTGGGCGTTGAGCTCCTCGTAGGAGCGTTCGATCTCGGCGATGAGGTCTTCGATGGCGGCCATAGCGAGAGCTTACGCCATGACCTCCACGCCCTTCACCGGCGGGCGGTCCTGGGGCTCGAGCTCGATGACCTTGTCGAGCGCCGCGATGGCGACCTCGATCTGGGCGCGGTCTGGCTTCTTGGTCGTCATCCACTGCAGCGCCAGCCCCGGCGCCATGATGGCGCGCACGAGGTAGTTGTTCTCGTGGCGGCCGGCGAACTTGATGATCTCATAGCTGACGCCGGCGATGAGCGGGATGAGGATCACGCGGCTCAGGAGGAGCAGGTACCACGCCGGCCGGCCGACGAAGGCGAAGACGAAGACGGCCACGACGAGCACCACCAGCAGGAACGAGGTGCCGCAGCGCAGGTGGAGCGTGCCGAAGGTCTCGACGTTGTCGACCGTGAGCTCCTGCCCGTGCTCGAGCGCGTGGATGCTCATGTGCTCGGCGCCGTGGTACTCGAAGACGCGGCGCAGGTCCTTGATCTGGGTGATGATCGCGAGGTAGACGAGGAAGATGGCGACGCGCACGCAGCCCTCGACGGCCCAGAACAGGTAGCCGCCGCCGATCCAGTGGCGGAAGAGCCCTGTCAGGAAGAGCGGCGCCAGGAAGAAGAGGCCGACGGCGAAGGCGAGGGCGACGAGCAGCGTGCCGCCGATCTCCTTGCGGCCGAGCGGCGCCTCCTCCTCGCCCATGCTCTCGTTGGCCGACATCGTGAGGGCGCGCACGCCGATCACGAGCGACTCCACGAGCGCCACGACGCCGCGCACGACGGGGACCTTGAGGACCGGGTGGCGCTGCATCCAGCTCACGAGCGGGAAGTCGTGCACGCCGATCGTGTCGTCCGGGCGGCGCACGGCGAGCGCCCAGTGGTCGACGCCGCGCATCATGACGCCCTCGATCACGGCCTGACCGCCGACCTGGGCGCGGCGCGCCCACAGGGCGGCCATGCCCGGCAGGGCGAGGGCGATGCGGATGAGAGTCTTCATGTCAGCGTGGCTTCCTTCGGCGAGGAGTGCCGGCCGCGGCGCGGCCCGCGCTCAGGCGCGCGGCGCGGCCGGCCCGTCGACGTCTTCGGGCTTGTAGGGCTTGCCGCACGTCATCTTGCCCTCCGGGCAGGTGCCGTACAGGCAGCCGGGGCCGCTGCCCGCGAAGAGGTTGGGAGCGAGCTCCATGACCATGCCGCGCATCCGCCACGCCAGGTCGCGGATCTCCCACTGGGCGCGGTTGCAGCAGCGCACCTGGAAGAAGTGGCGCACCTCGCGTGCGTTCATGGTGACGACGATCTTGGTCTCGGCGGCGTTGGGAAGGACGAAGCGCGCGTCCTCCTGCACGCTCTCGCGCTTGCGGCCCTCGGCGAGGCCGAGCTCGACGAGCTTGTCGTAGGCGACGCGCGCCTGCTCCATCGCCGCCAGGAACACAGCCTGCGCCTCTGCGTTGGCGGCAACGGTGGGCGGGACCACGAAGCTGTCGCCCGCCCCGAAGTTGACGTACCGCTGCGACTGCTGGTTGTAGCTGGCCACGCGGTGCCGCACCAGCTGGTGCGTGCAGGCGCGGCTCACGCCGTCGACGGCGAAGCTGAACGAGGCGTGCTCGAGCGCCGAGTGGTGCCCGGAGCGCACGAGGATGCGCACCAGCTTGGCGACGTCCTCGGCGCTCATGTCCTGTTTGAGGTCGGCCGCCGACACGGGCGCATAGCACAGCCGACCCGCGATCGCGACGGCGCGATCCGGGTCGGGCGTGTGCTGAAGGAGTGTGACGCGGAGCTCGGCGCTCACCGCAGAGACCCCGTCAGGCCTTGGTGGCTTCAGCCTTGGCGGGGGCAGCTTGGGCGGCTTCAGCCGTGGCCGGTGCGGCCTGGGCGGCCTCAGCCTTGGCCGGTGCGGCCTGGGCGGCTTCAGCCTTGGCCGGTGCGGCCGGGGCGGCTTCGCCCTGCACGGGCTCGGACTTCTTGTCCATGCGCTTCTTGAAGCGCTCCACGCGGCCGCCGGAGTCCACGAGCTTCTGCTTGCCCGTGTAGAACGGGTGGCACTGGGAGCAGAGTTCGACGTGCAGCTCCGGCCTGGTGCTGCGCGTGGTGAACGTGTTGCCGCAGGAGCAGTGGACCGTGGCTTCTGCGTACTGCGGATGGATATCCTTCTTCATCTGAACGGATCCCTTCTGGGAGCAAACCCGGTGTTGACACGATCGGCCCAAGCAGGGCCGAAGCGGGATGATACCACGAACGGCCGCGGCTCTTCGAATCGTTCCCGGCGCCAAACGCCGCCGCGGGCGACGCGGAGGCGCACGAGGAGGCGGCATGCCCGACATGTTTGCGCACTACACAGTGGCCGAGGCCGCCAGGCAGAGCCTGCCTGACGGCCCGCTGGCGCGGCTGTTGGCGGCCGAGCACGACGCCTTCACGGTGGGAGCGCAGGGCCCGGACTTCCTCTTCTACTCTGGCCTGTGGCCGTGGCAGGCGGGGCGCAACGACCTCGCCAGGCTCCTGCATCGGCACGCGATGAGCGCGGTCTTCCGCAGCATGCTGGGTCACGCGGATGGCCTGGGGGCGGCGGGTCGGGCTATCGCCGGCGCGTTCGTGTGCGGCTACGCGGCTCACCTCTGCCTGGACGCCGGCGCCCACCCGTGGGTGCTCTACTGGACCGGCGACATCAGCGCTGACGCCCCGGCAGGGACGAGAGTGCGCGCGCTCCGGAGTCACGGGCTGCTTGAGGGCTCCCTCGACGTCATGCTCCTGCGCGAGCACTCCTCTGCTCACGACTGGCTGCGCCGGCAGAGTCTGCTGCGGATGTCCGCGGCTCGGACGACGGTCGTCGCGGAGATGTTCGAGCACGTGTTCGCCGACGTCCACGGCATCGCGTTCACCGCCGCGGAGGGCCGCGCCGCGTTCCGCGACATGGCGTTGGTGAGCGGCGCGATGAGCGATCGCCACACCCCGTTCTCGCGGCTCCTGGCGGGCCTGGGGCCGCTCGTCGACCGGACGGGCGCGGCGCGCGCGCAGATCTACCCGGACGAGCCGCTGGCGGCGGCCGAACGCCTGGTGACGGGCAGGCGGCGCTGGCACCACCCATCGCTGCCGCGACAAGAGCGCACAGAGACGTTGCGAGAGCTCCTCGTCGCGGCCGGCGCGGAGACCCGCCGGTGCCTGGAAGCCATCGCGCCGGTCGCATGTGGCGAGACCGGCGACGTGGACGAGGCGGTCGCAACGATCGGCGACCGAAGCATGCTCACCGGGCTGCCCTGCGGCGACCGGCGACCCTTGGTCGCCTTCGCCCCGGGGCGCGACCTGATCTGGGCCGGCTAGCGCGAGTTCTTCTGCAGCGCGCTGAGGAACTCGGCGTTGCTGCCGGTCTCGCGCACCTTCTTGATGAGCAGCTCGATGGCGGCCGCGGGGTCGAGGCTGTGGAGCACGCCGCGAAGCTTCCACACGGCGGCGGCCTCGGCCGGTTCCATGAGCAGCTCTTCCTTGCGCGTCCCCGTCGCGTCGATGTCGATGGCGGGGAAGATGCGCTTGTCGGCGAGCCGCCGGTCGAGGCGGATCTCCATGTTGCCGGTGCCCTTGAACTCCTCGAAGATCACCTCGTCCATGCGCGAGCCGGTGTCGACGAGCGCGGTGGCGAGGATGGTGAGCGAGCCGCCCTCCTCGATGTTGCGCGCCGCGCCGAAGAACTTCTTGGGCGGGTACAACGCCGTGCTGTCGACGCCGCCGGAGAGGATGCGTCCGCTGGCCGGCGTGTTCAGGTTGAAGGCGCGAGCCATGCGCGTGATGGAGTCGAGCAGCACGACGACGTCGCGGCCCATCTCGACCAGGCGCTTGACGCGGTCGAGCACCAGTTCGGTGACCTGGACGTGGTTCTCGCTGGGCTGGTCGAAGGTGCTGGACACCACGGTGCCGATCACCGAGCGCTGCATGTCGGTGACCTCCTCGGGGCGCTCGTCGACGAGCAGCACGAAGAGGTCGACGTCCGGGTTGTTGGTGGCGATCGAGTGGGCCAGCTTCTTGAGGATCGTGGTCTTGCCCGCCTTCGGCGGCGACACGATCAGCCCGCGCTGGCCCTTGCCGATGGGGCACATGATGTCCATGATGCGCGCCGCCGTGTCGTGCTCGTCGGTCTCGAGACGCAAGCGCTCCTCCGGGTAGAGCGGCGTGAGCTTCTCGAACTCCGGGCGCTGGCGGGCGACCTCGGGATCGACGCCGTTGACGCCGTCGATCTTGAGCAGCGCGTTGTACTTCTCGTTGTCCTTGGGCTCGCGCACCTGGCCCTGGACCTCGTCGCCGCGGCGCAGGCCGAAGCGGCGGATCTGGCTGAGCGAGACGTAGACGTCGCGGTCGCCCTGCGTGAAGCCGTTGGTGCGCAGGAAGCCGAAGCCGTCCGGGAGCACGTCGAGGATGCCGGTGCAGGGGATCGACGGGCGGTCGTCGCGCGGCTCCTGCCGCTGCTTGTCGCGTTCGCCGCCGCGGTCACCGCCGCGTTCGCCGCTGCGATCACCGCTGCGATCGCGGTCGCGGCCGCGGCGGTTCTTGCCCTTGCCCTGCTGGCCCTGCTGGCGCTGCTGGCCGCCCTGCTGCTGGCCGCTGCCCTGCTGCTGACCGCCACCTTGTTGCTGGCCGCCGCCCTGCTGCTGGCGCGGCTGACGGTCGCCGTCTCCGTTGCCGCCACCCGCCGGCTGGTCGGCCGGCGCGACGCCGTCCGGCGCCGGCGCGACGCCGTCCGACGCCGGCGCGGAGTCGCCCTGTGCCGGCGCGGCGTCGCCCTGTGCCGGCGCGGCGTCGCCCTGTGCCGGCGC
>CAIWHY010000391.1 GCA_903912585.1 uncultured Thermoleophilia bacterium
ACACCGCCCCCTCCCAAACAAGCGCGCCCGTCCAACGAGCGTCCGGGCGCCTGCGTCCTCGCTCAGGCCGCAGCGCACATCGCGTCGTCGGGATGCTGCGCGCAGTAGTCCTCCGAGGCGCGATCGCCAGGCTGCCGGCGGCGGCGTGTCAGCGCCCACGCGGCGAAGCCCACGAGGAAGATGGCCGCGGCCGCACCGGCGGCGATCCAGGCGCTTCGTGAAGTCGCGGCGGACGGCGCGGGCTGCGCGGCCAGGAGGTTGCTCGTCGGCTGGAATCTGCCCGGGCCGAAGTGGTGGTGACGCTGAGCCGCCGTCAGCCCCTGTGGCTGAGCCGGCGTGACGGCCGCCACGGCGACGCCGCCCCTGCCTTGCGTCCCGGCCGCGGCGGCAGGCACGAACGCGACGGCGCCTTGATGCTGAGCCACGGCCGCGGCCGTCAGACCCTGCAGCTGAGTCGAAGCTGCAGGCGTCAGGGTGACGCCGCCCCGGCCCTGCGTCCCGGCCAAAGCGGCAGCTTGCGCCGCCTGGGCGCCGAGCGCGAACACGAGCATCGAGAGAAGCATGAGACCCGCAAGACGCGCGAGCCTTGTCTGTGGATTGGTCTTCATGTTGCCACCTCCGGGCTCCGGGTACTGCCGTCGCGGCAATACCAGACACCCACACAAGCAGGCGGGCGGACCCGCCTGCGCTATACCTATGTATTCTTATGGCCCCGAGAGGCCGGGAGTTAACCACTTCTGAGCAGGGTTAATATTTCGCGGCGTCGTGGTGTGGCTTGGAACGGCCCTTGGTTCGACCCACTCTACGAGGCCAGCGGTAGGGTCTAGAAGCGGCAGGAGCGCGACGTGCGCCACAGCCAGGAGAGCACGAGGTTGCTGACGGAGTAGTCCCCTAGGTGAGCCAGGGCAAGGGGCGCGCACGGTGGTAAAGTCCGGGGGTCGGCGCTATAACTACCCCGCTTGACTAGACATGGAGGCAGCCGATGAGGTCCACGCCTCCTCGTCCGGGCCACAGGACGCGACGCTGCGCCGAGAGGTCGAGCAGCCAGCTTGGCGACACAACGAGGTCGCTCGTGGAAGAAGCGCAGCGCATAGAGAAGTTCCGCGTCCTCTACGAGATCGCCTATCCGCGCGTCCTGGGCTACGCGCTGCGCCGCACGTCGACTCCGGAGGACGCCGCCGATTTGGTGGCCGAGACGTTTCTCACCGCTTGGCGACGTTTCGACGAGCTGCCGCCGGGCGACGAGGCCCAGCTCTGGCTGTACGGCGTCGCCCACCGCCAGTTGGCGAACCAGAGGCGCGGCGAGCAGCGCCAGAGCGCCCTGAGCGAGCGTCTCGCCCTTGAGCTGGAGGCGTTGACGCCGGTCTGGTACGACCCGCTGCCGAGCGACCTGACCGCGTTTGCCGCCGCCTGGCAGCGGCTGCGTCCCGACGACCGTGACGTGCTTGGGCTGGTGGCCTGGGAGGGCCTGGACAACGCCGAGCTCGCTCAGGTCATGGGCTGGTCGCGCGCGCTCGCCAAGCTGAGAGTGCACCGTGCTCGCCGCCGTCTGGCGGCGGAACTGGCCCGGCAGGGCGTCGACGTGGGCGCG
>CAIWHY010000392.1 GCA_903912585.1 uncultured Thermoleophilia bacterium
AACCGGCCGCGCCGCGTGTCCAGACCTCCTCGGCGGTTCACCGAGACGCTGCTCATCAGGATGAGCTTCGCGGGCTGAGCGGGCCGCAGCTCGCGGGCCGCCCGGCACGCCCTCTCGACCGACCGGCACACGAGGTCGCGCGGCGACCCGAACATCCCCTGCGCGCTGAGGGTGTGACCCAGACAGGAGATCACGACGTCGCAGCCGCCGACCTGTTCCCCGACCTGCTCGTCACTCAAGGAGAGCAGGTCTGCCACGACCACCGTCAGCCGCAAATCGTCCGCGACGCCCGCCGGGAGCCGCTCGGCCGAGCGGACCACGGCGCGCACGCTGACGCCGCGGCCGAGGAGTTGTTGCCGGACGCGCACCGCCGGTCCGCCCGGTGCCGCCGAGCAGCAGGACCGTGAGCCCCGCGGGTGTGGCTTGGGCATCCATCACGCCTCCTTGGGATACTCGAACGCGTCGTCGAGCGGAACGCCGAACACGCGCGCGATCTGGAAGGCCATCTCCAGAGACGGCGAGTAGCGGCCCTGCTCGACGGCGATGATGGTCTGCCGCGTGACGCCCACCCTGTCGGCGAGCTCCGCCTGCGTCATCTCGCCGGCAGCGAAGCGGAGCGCCCGGATGCGATTGGTCACCCTGGTCGGCTTGCCCATCGTCAGAAGCCCCTGTGGTAGGAGACGATCTTGACCACCGATCCGACCAGCGTGCCGACCACGAACGAAAGGTAGAGCGCGCTGGCGATCCAGAAGTACTCGTACTCGAGCATCGTGAGGGCGAGCACACCGACCATGCCGACGGAGGAGACGTAGAAGCCGATCAGGTCGCCGCGGCGGCTTGTCTGCTTGTCCCGCTCGTCCTTGCGGTCGATCTCAGCGGAGGCGGACCTGCCGCGCAGCTCGGCCGAGATGCCGGTGCCGATGCCCGCCAGGATCGACCCGACGATAATCAGGACGATCGACACGCCGATGGCGATGAGCAGCGGCCTTTGGTAGGAGATGTCCGCCGCCGACGTGGTTCCCAGCCGGCCCAGCATGATCGCGAAGTACGCCACGGGGACGATCACCGTGACCACCGCGTTGACCCACGAGATCTTCTCTTCGAACGGCATGTCGGCCTCCTCGCAGGGAGCCCGCGGACGTCTGCGGAGCGGGCCCCGATGTCAGGTCTGTTTGACATCACGGAGTGTAAAGCGGAGCCCACATTGTGTCAAGTATCTTTTACTTAGAGGCCGAGCGCCGCAGGCAACTCGGCCAGCGACCGGATGCTCGGGACGGCGAGGTCACGGCGGCGTCCGCCGCGGTCGAGCAGGATCGCCGGGCAGCCGCAGGCCCCGGCGCCCTTGACGTCATCTTCGAGGCTGTCGCCGACCATCACCGCATCCGCCGGCGAGACCCCTAGGAGCGCGAACAGCGTCGAGAACATGCGCGGCGCCGGCTTCACGGCGCCGGTCTCGAGGCTGGACACCGCCGCGGCCATGTAGTCGTCGAGCGCGAAGTGAGCGACGATCTCCTCCACGCCGTGGCCGAGCGCGTTGGAGAGCAGGGCCATGCGGATGCCGGCGACGCGCAGCGCGTCGAAACACGGGAGGACGTCGTCGTAGAGGCCGAAGTTCTCCGC
>CAIWHY010000393.1 GCA_903912585.1 uncultured Thermoleophilia bacterium
CGGCGTCGCCCCGGCCCCTCAGAGTCAGCCCGCGCTCAGCGCCAGTGCGGGTACGTCACGTAGAAGATCTTGCCGTAGGTCTCCGTGCTCCAGTACACCAGCAGGCCTTTCTTCTGCGGGATGTAGACCACGTCACCGGGCAGGAACTTCTTGGACTCGCCGTTCTCGCTGAGGGTGATCTCGCCCTCAAGCATGTAGCAGGCGGCGGCGTCGTCGTCGTAGTCGAAGTCGACCGGTGCGCCCGGGAACACCTCCAGGATGCCGGCGCAGAACGGCGCCCCCTGGGTGCGGTCGATCACGTCGACGAGGTTGAGCTTGCTGTCCGGGCCCACGTCCAGCGGCTCGATCGCGATATCAGCAGCTGGTACGAGATGGAACTCCATCATCTGCCTCCTGTGTGAGACGATGCCGCTCAGGCCTCAGGCCCGCGCCGCGGCGTGTCCTCCACCACGTAGGGGTTCTCCGGATCCACGCCACCCGGCACACCCATGACACCTGTGGGGCGTTCGACGACGAGCTCGCCGTCGACAAGCTGCACAGGCTGGATGTCGTGGATGCCGCCGCTGAGGTCCCGGCCGCCGGCCTTGAAGGCGTAGAACACCACGATGCCGATGACGAGGATCACGAGCAGAGAGAACGAGACGAGGTAGTTGTCGTACCAGGGCGTGCCGGGAGCACGAGGCCACGAGAGGTTGATGATCATGAACACGCCGTAGGCGAGCGCGATGATCGAGATCGGCCAGCCCCACTTGCCCAGGTTGAAGTGCGCTTTGTCCTTGGGCCAGCCCTTGGCCTTGGCGTAGATGTACGCGACCACGACCATCTGGTAGACGATGTAGACACCGACCGTGGCCCAGGCGATGACGCGTGCCACCTGGTCCTGATAGAGGAGCACGGCGACGCAGAAGATCGCCACGAACACGGCGGCGCGCACCGGCGTCTTGGTGCTGAGGTTGACCTTGCCGAAGAACTTCTTGTCGGGCAGCATGCTGTCGCGGCTCTGAGCGAAGAGGAGCCGTGCGGTCGCCGCCTGGATCGACAGGCTGCAGACGAAGATCGCGATGAGCACGATCACGAGGAACAGGTCGGCAAGCCAGCCGGCGAAATGGTAGCGCAGGAGCCAGGGCAGCACGTTGTAGCCCTGAGCGACGGCATCCTTGACGTTCGGGATGGCGAGCAGCGTGCCGACGAGCCACACAGTGCTCACGATGGCGGTGACGACCACGCCGGCGATGATGGCGCGCGGCACTTCCTTGGACGGGTTGACCGTCTCTTCCGCGAGGCTCCCTGCCGTGTCGAAGCCGTACAGCACCCACGCCGCGGTCAGCATGGCGGCGAGGAACGGGCCGGCATAGCCGTTGGCGCCCGTGCCGGCCGTGTTGAAGAGCACGCCGAGGGTCTGATGGGCGTGGTTCGTGAAGATCACGACGCCGAGCAGGATGAGGCCAAGGCCGGTCATGCCGATCAGCTCGGTGATGGTGCCGATGTTGTTGACGAACGCCATGATCTTGACGCCCCAGATGTTGAGCGCCATGGGGACGATCGTGAAGAACATGGCGATGGCGAACAGCGTCCAGCGGGTGGTCTCCCAGCCGAACAGGCCGCAGGCGATCGGCGCCGCGCCGAACGCCACGCCGGCCACCGTGACCAGAAGCGCGAACAGGAACATCCAGGACGTGAACCAGCCCCAGGTGCCGTTCATCAGGTGTTTGGCCCACTGGTAGACGCCGCCCGCCAGCGGGAAGTGCGAGGCGGCTTCGGCGAAGACCAGGGCGACCATGAGCTGGCCGAACACGACGATGGGCCAACTCCAGAACAAGCCGGCCGGCCCGCCGGTGTCGAGCCCGTAGTAGAAGAGCGCGAAGAAGCCGTTCGTCGCCGACACGAAGCCGAAGGCGATGGCGAACGTGGAGAGGAAACCGAGCGAGCGGTCGAGTTCCTGCTTGTAGCCGAACTTCGCGAGGAACTCCTGGTCCTTCTGGTGCTGCTCGTCCTTCTCGCTGTGGAACATGCCGTGATGCTGCGATTCAGCCAATCGATCCCCCCTGGTGAATGTGACGCGTGCGCGCCACAGACCGCTTGCTGACGGCGCTGCTAGCCCTCGACCACCTCCCCGGAGACGCCGGACGGCATTGACGTGTCCGCAATCTATCGCGATACTTCCGGCCGACAAGACCAAATCTCTGCCAGGTAAGTAACAGTTTATGCCTAGTATCCGCATACCGTATACGTTCCGCAGGGGCGCCAAGTCGGAGACGGTGGAGATCACCCTGCCGTCTCCGGGCTACGCGGGGACCGCGGCGCAGCCGCCGCTCTCGGAGAGCGACCCGCGGCTCCTCGCGTTCCTGCGCGTCAACTACGACGTCTTCTATGATTGGAACGTGCAGACAGGCGCAATCTACTTCAGCGAGCGGCTCGACGAGATGCTCGGCCTGGAGCCGGGCGGCTTCCCCCGCAGCCTGGAGGGCTGGCTCGCGAACATCCATCCGGACGACCACGACACGGCCACGGCCGCGCTCTGGGAGAGCGTCACCCACGGCCACGCCTACAACACCGAGTACCGGCTGCGGCACGCGGACGGCTCCTGGACCTCGGTCAGCGACCAGGGCATCATCGTCCAGGACGCCGCGGGCGTGGCGACCAACATGATCGGCGCCATCCGCGACGTGACCGCTGAGCGCGACGCGCTGCGCGCCGTGCGCGAGGCGGGAGAGCTGCGCAGCGTGCTCTTCCGCATCCCCAGCCCGACGATGCAGGTGGACGCGCGCGGAGACTACGTCGACGCCGACCGCTACGCACTCGAGTTCTTCGAACGGACCGCGGACGAGATGCTGGCGCGCAACGTGGGCGACGATTTCCCCGCGGAGGTCGTCGCGCTCGTCTCGGAGGAACTGAGGGCGACAGGCGCGTCGACCGAGCTCGAGGTCGACTGCGACGTCGCCGGCCGCACCAAGACGCTGATCCTCACGGTGATCCCGTGCAGCCTCGGCGACGAGCGCGGGTACTTTCTGCAGGGCACCGACATCACCGAGCGAAAGGCCATGCAGGAGGAACTGAGCCGCTCGGAGCGCGCGCTCAGGAGACAGGCCACGATCCTCGACGAGCGTAACGCGGCGCTGCGCGTGCTGCTGGAGCAGCGCGAGCAGGACCGCGCCGAGCTCGAGGAGCGCATCGTGAGCAACGTCGAGCAGCTCATCGAACCGACCCTCGACCGCCTGAGCCACATGCTCACGCATCGCCCTGAACGCCTCGAGCTGGAGGCGCTGCGCGTGAACCTGCGCGAGATCGTAGGACCGTTCGCGCAGAGGCTGCGCGGCGCGGCCGGCAGCGCGCCGCTCACCCGGCGGGAGGCCGAGGTGGCCAACTTCGTACGCCTCGGCAAGACGACCGACGAGATCGCGGAGACCCTCCACATCTCGCGCTCCGCGATCTCGTTCCACCGTGCCAACGTGCGGCGCAAGATGAATCTGCCGAAGGGCGGCCCGCAGCTCAGCACGCACCTCGCCGCCCTTGGTCGGGACTGACGCTCGCGAGGCGCGCCCGGCGGACACTCCGCGGGCGGGCGGGCGGAGGAGGGCCGGGCGCCCGGCCGGCTACTGGTTCTCGAGCAGCTCGTCCTCGTAGACGTCGCGCACGACGCGCGCCGGCACGCCCATGAGGACCTTGCGCGCCGGCGCGTCCCTGGTCACGACGGCGCCGGCGGCGATGAACGCCTCCTCGCCGATCTCGATGCCCGGACAGAGCACCACGCCGCCGCCGATGCGCGCGCCGCGGCGGATGGTCGCGCCCTTGATCAGCGCGTGGCGCTTCTCGGTGCGGCCCATGAAGTTGTCGTTGGTGGTCTGCACGCAGGGCGCGATGAAGCAGCAGTCCTCGATCGTCATGTACGCGGTGATGTAGACGTTGGTCTGGATCTTGGTGCCGTCGCCGATCGTGGTGTCGTTCTCGACGACGCTGCCGCGTCCGACGACGACCCTCTCGCCCAGTGTGCAGCGCTCGCGCACGCCGGCGTAGTCGCCGATGATGCAGCCGGCGCCGAGCTCCGTGCCGCGGTAGACGACGGCGCCGGTGCTGATCACACAACCGGGGCCGAGCACGAGCGGCTCGAGCTCGTCGCGCTTCGCGGTGCTGGTCGGCGAGAGACTGGGCACCTTGCCGAGCACGGCGCCGTCCTGGATGTAGCACCCGGCGCCGATGACTGTGTCGGCGTGCACGACGACGTTGGCGCCGAAGGTCACGTCCGCACCTACGATGATGACGCCCTCACCGAGGAGCAGGTTGCGGCCCAGAGGGCTCGGATACATGGTCGCCACGGTCTAGAGCTCCGCGGTCTTCACGGGGCGGCCGCCCTCGCGCAGGCTGATCTCCATGGCGTCGAGCACCTTGACGACGTTGAGCGCGTCGCGCCCGTCGCTGCGCGGCTGCTCGTCGCGCACGATGCAGTCGACGAAGTGCTGACACTCGAGGCGCAGCGGCTCGTCGTTGCCGATCTTCGGGATGTGGATGTCGCCGAAGTGCAGGGTGACGAACTCGCCGTAGGTCTCGAACTTGGTGCGCGTCGTGGTGGCGCCCTTGTCGTACACGGTGATCTTGCGCTCCGACTCCATGTCGTCGAAGACGACCATCTTCTTCTCGCCGACCACGGTGATCTTGCGGCTCTTGTGCGGGTCCAACCAGCTCACGTGCAGGTGACCGACGATGCCGCTCCTGTACTTGATGTAGCCGAAGACGACGTCCTCGACCTCGTCCTGCAGGTAGCACTCGCCGCGGGCGCTGACCTCCACCGGCTCGTCGCCGGTGAGGTAGTTGAGCACCGAGATGTCGTGCGGGCCGAAGCTCCAGAGCGCGTTCTCGTCGGTGCGCACCTTGCCGAGGTTGAGGCGGTTCGCGTAGGCGTAGTAGACCTTGCCGAGCTCGCCGCTGTCGATGAGCTCCTTCATCTTGGCCACTGCCGGGTGGTACTCGAGCAGGTGGCCGACCATGAGCTTGAGGCCCTTGGAGTCCGCCGTCGCCAGCAGGTCGGCGGCGTCGGCCGCCTTGAGGGCGATGGGCTTCTCGATGAAGGTGTGCTTGCCGGCCTCAAGGGACTTCTTGCCGAGCGCGTAGTGGGTGGGCACCGATGTGGCGACGACGACCGCGTCGAGCGAGTCGTCGTCGAGCAGGCGCGCGTAGTCGTCGGTGACGACCGCTTCCGGGTAGAGGGAGCGCGCCTTCGCGAGATTGGCCTCGTCGAGGTCGCAGCAGTAGGCGAGCTCGGCGCCGGGAAGGCGATCGAAGTTGCGCGCGAGGTTGGGGCCCCAGTAGCCGAGCCCGACCACGCCGACGCGGACCTTGTCAGCAGTCACGGGTTTGTCTCCCTGTCAGAGTTTCCAGACGTTGCCGGCGCTGGGGATGCCGGCCGTGGCGTTGCGGAAGTCGACCACGAGGTCGGCTTCGTTGACCACGGACCGGTAGTCCAGCGCCGAGTGCGCGGTGACGATGGCGACGACGTCGTAGTCGGCGAGGCCGCGGTAGTCGGCGAGCGGCACGGACCGCAGCCCGAACGCCGGCAGCTCCGCGCAGTAGGGATCGTGGTAGGCCACGTCGGCGCCGTGCTCGCGCAGGAGGCGGATGACCTTGAGCGCCGGCGACTCGCGCAGGTCGTCGATGTCCGCCTTGTAGGCGACGCCGAGGACGAGCACGCGGGCGCCGTTGAGGCTCTTGCCGCGCGTGTTGAGTGCCTTGTGGAGCTTCTCGACGCAGAAGTACGGCATGTTCTCGTTGACCTTGCCGGCGAGCTCGATGAACTCCGTCCAGAAGTCGAACTCGCGCGCCTTCCAGCTCAGGTAGAACGGGTCAATGGGGATGCAGTGCCCGCCGAGGCCGGGGCCGGGCTGGAACTTCATGAAGCCGAACGGCTTGGTCGCGGCGGCGTCGATCACTTCCCAGATGTCGACCTTCATGCGGTCGCACAGCATCGCCAGCTCGTTCATCAGGGCGATGTTGACGCTGCGGAAGATGTTCTCCAGCAGCTTGGTCATCTCCGCCGCCTCGGGCGTGCTGACCGGCACGACGTGATCGATCGCCGGCCCGTAGATCTGCAGCGCGCGCGCCGTGCAGGCCGGGGTGAGGCCGCCGACGACTTTGGGCGTGCTCTTGGTGGTGTAGTCGGTGCGGCCGGGGTCGACGCGCTCCGGCGAGAAGGCGACGTGGAAGTCAACCCCGGCCGTGAGGCCGGAGCCGCGCTCGAGGATCGGCGCCAGCACCTCGCGCGTCGTGCCGGGGTACGTCGTACTCTCGAGCGTGACGAGCTGGCCGCGCCGCAGGTGGCCGGCCAGCTTCTCGGTGGCGTCGGTGACCAGTGTGAGATCCGGCTCGCGGTTGGCGTTGAGGGGCGTCGGCAGGCAGATGATGTCGGCGTCGCAGTCCTCGGTGGCCGCGTAGTCCATGGTGGCGTGGATGAGCCCCGCGTCGACCATCTTCCCGAGCGCGTCGCCGGAGACGTCCTGGATGTAACTGCGGCCGGCGTTGACGTCGTCGCAGCGCGAGGCCACGGCCTCGACCCCGACGACCTCGATGCCGGCCTCGGCGAACACCATGGCCAGCGGCAGGCCTACGTAGCCGAGGCCGATGACTGCGATCTTCACGGGAGCTCCTGTGGGTTGCTGGGCCGGGCGCTCGAACGCTCCGTCGGATACGGCATTCTATCGTATCGGGCGCGCCGGGCCGCCGGGCTCCGACCAGGCGCGAGCCCGCCCCGGGCCCGGCGCCCGCACGACCTTCCGCGCGCGGCCTCCACACCCCGGGCACGGCTGCCGATACGTGGGGCGACGGGTACAATCGAAGGATGAACATGGCGCGACGCCCAGACGTGGAGAGCATCCCGGCGGACCTGGACAGATTCCTCGCGACGTTCTTCGCGCGCCGCGGCTGGCGCAGCGAGATCAAGTACGATCCGGGCGCCGACCGGCTGTACCTCGAGGTCCGGCTCGAGAGCCGCAGGCTCTCCGCCGACGACCGCTTCCTCTCCCTGGTCGAGTACTTCGCGCGCGCCCAGGACTCCGTCCTGCGCCAGCGCGCCGGGCTCCCGCTCCAGTGCCGGCTCTACGCGGAGGACGGGAGTGAGCTCACCACTCTCCTGCACTCGCGCGGCTCCAGCTACCTGGACGACAACGCGCGCGGCTCGGGCATGAAGCGCCGCCTGGCGTGGCTCGGGTTCAGGCGGCGCTTCTTCCTGCGCATCCTGCCGGGGGCCGTGTTGTGGGCGGCGGCGTTCGTCTTCATCGTGGACGTCCTCGGCCTCTCTCCATCGCTCACCGTGTTCGTCGCCCTCGCCGCGCTCGGCCTGCAGGCCGTGGTCGTGTGGCAGCTGGCCTCCCGGCGAAGCTGAGCGCTCAGGTCCGGCGCCGCTGAGCGTACAGGAGTGGCGCAGCCGCGCGCCGAACTCTCCTCTATGCCCCCTGAAGATCCACTGGTGACTCCGCTCGCCCTGCTGGGCGACCTCGGCGAGCTGCTCGAGGCAAGCACGGTCGAGGACGTGCTGCGCACCGCCGTGGCCGGCGCCTGCCGGCTGAGCGGCTCGCGCCGCGGGACGGCGGGCCTCTTCGACGGCGAGGCGGCGACCACCGACACCTGGTTCGACGCCCGGGCCGGCTGGACGCGCGAGCGCCGGCGCTGGAGCGCGGGCTCCGGGGCGCCCGGGCGCGCCTGCGCCTCCGCGGAGACCGTCGTCCGCAACGAGCTCCGCGAGGAAGGCTCGTGGTCGGAGGAGGCGAGCGGCCTCGGGCCCGTGCGCCTCGCCTGCCTGCCGCTCCCGTTCGAAGAAGAGCGCGCCCTCGGCTTCCTGATGGTCGGCGACCGCGACGCGGACTTCTCGCCCGGCGACGTGCGCCTGCTCAGCGCGTATTGCCGGGTCGTAGCGACACGCCTGCGTGAGGTCGTCGGCGCAGGCCGGCGGGCGATCGTCGGCTCCGCCGCCCAGGCCGACGTGGCAGAGCGTCTGCAGAGCCGGCTGTTGCCGGGCGAGCCTCCGCATCTTGCCGGCGCGGAGATCGCGTTTGCCTACCGCTCGGCGAGCGCCGGGGTGCTCAGCGGCGGCGACTTCGTCGACTACTACACGCGCCCGCCGTCCTCGACCCTCGCCTTCGCCATCGGCGACGTGGCCGGCAAGGGCGTCGAGGCCATGGCGGTCACTTTCGTTACCAAGTACATCCTGCGGGCGGCCGTCTTCGGCGGGCAGCTCTCCTGGCCCATCGACCCCGGCGAGGCGCTGCAGGAACTGCGGACGGCGCTGCTCGAGCAGCCCGACTTCGGCGAGGACACGGAGCGCTTCGTCACCGTCCTCTTCGGGCTGCTCAGCGTACGCCACGGTACCCTGGAGCTCGCCAGCGCCGGCCACCCGACGCCGTTCCTCATCCGCGCCGGCGCCGTCGAGCGGCCGCTGCTCCTCACGGAGCCGGCCATCGGGGTCGAGCTCGGCGCCGCGCTCGCGCGCTATCCCACGGAGACGCTCCAGGTACGTCCCGGCGACATCGTGGTGCTGTTCACCGACGGCATCACCGAGATGCGCGACCGGCAGGGCCGGTTCTTCGAGGAGGAGATGGCCGGCCTCCTCGCGCCCTGTCACGACCGGCCGGCGGCAGAGGTCGTGAGCCTCCTCATGGAAGCCGCCGAAGCGTTCTCGGCGCGCCCTGCCGGCGACGACCGCGCCGTGCTCTGCATCAGGCTCACCGGCGACGTGGAGTAGACTAGGTGTCGCCGCACGCCGATACATGCAAACGACCGTCGGCAAGGCAAGGAGGCCCGGCCGTGAAAAGCGCTCGCCTGCGCCGCCAGGACGGCCTGATCCGTGAGGCGATCTGGCTGTTCGTCATCGTCGCCATCATCGCCGTGGTCGTGCTCGACGGCCTCGCGCTCTTCCACGCCAACCAGTCGGTGCGAGACGCCGCGGCGGGGGCGGCCAACGAGGCACGCAACGCGTACT
The DNA here is from genome assembly GCA_903912585.1 of uncultured Thermoleophilia bacterium. GTDB lineage: Bacteria > Actinomycetota > Thermoleophilia > UBA2241 > UBA2241 > CAIXSE01. The sequence goes on from CAIWHY010000393.1 coordinate 8,963, forward strand.
CCCAGTCGCCCACGCTCGCCAGCGCGCGCCTTGCCGCCCAGGACTACCTCGCGAGTAACGGCGACACGTTCGTCAAAATGACGACCAGCCAGGCGGCGGACGGCACGATCGCGTTCTCGGTCACCGCGAAGGCCCACGCCGACACGTACGCGTTCAAGTACCTGCGCTACGTGGGGCTCAAGAAGTGGGTGCAGCAGACGAGCAATCCGGCCGTCACGCGCAGCTCGGACAACTCCTCGCTGTAGACCCGGGGGCGCCGCGGGTAGCGCGGCGCTACTGGTCGGTGCACAGCCCGCTGCGGGCGGCGTGACGCTGCAGGCCGAGCTGCACGATCTCCTCGACGAGCGCCTCGTTGCTCACGCCGGACGCCGCCCAGAGGCGCGGGAACCCGCTCATCGCCGTCATGCCCGGGATCGTGTTGATCTCGTTGAGCAGGACGCTCCCCGTCTCGGGCTCGTAGAAGAAGTCGCAGCGCGCGTAGCCGGCGCAGTCCAGCGACTCGAACGCCTTGGCGGCGAGGCGGCCGACCTCGGCCTGGACCTCGTCGCCGACCGGGGCCGGGATCTCGAAGGACATCATGCCCTCGGTGTACTTGGACTCGTAGTCGTAGAACTCGTTGACCGGGGTCACCTCGCCGGCGACGGAGGCGCGCGGCAGACCGTTGCCGAGGAGGCTGCACTCCAGCTCGCGGCCCGGCGAGGACGCCTCGATGATCACCTTGCGGTCGTAGGTCGCGGCGAGCTCGAGCGCCGGGCCCAGCTCGGCACGGTCGTGCGCCTTGGTCATGCCCACGCTCGAGCCGAGATTGACCGGCTTCACGAAGACCGGGTACTCCAGGCGCCCTTCCACGGCCGCCACGGCCGCGGGACCGGTGGCGGCCGCGTCGCGCAGCACGAGGTAGTCGACCTGCGGCAGGCCGCGCGCCGCGAAGACGTCCTTCATCAGCTCTTTGTCCATGCCGACGGAGCTGCCCACGACGCCGGAGCCGGCGTAGGCGACGCCCGCCATCTCCAGCAGACCCTGGATCGTGCCGTCCTCGGCGAAGGTGCCGTGCATGATCGGAAAGGCGAAGTCGACCGACGCGAAGGAGCCGGAGCCGTCGGCGAAGCCGGGGCGCGACGGGTCGATGACGAGGTGCACCGGCTCGCACGCGACCTCTTCGAGGCCGCCGCTCAAGGCCGCGCCCAGGTCGGCCGGGCGGACCCAGCGGCCGTCCCGGGTGATGCCCACCGGGAGGATCTCGTACTTCTCCGGGTCGAGCATCCGGGCCACGAAAGCAGCGGAGGCGAGGGAGATGTCGTGCTCGGCCGAACGGCCGCCGAAGATCAGGGCGAGCTTGAGCATGCTGGGTACCCTACCCGCGGGTCTGAGGCCGCGCAAGCGCGCCGCGTGAGCCGCTCAGGCGGCGGCCGTCGCGGCGCTCACGCGGCCGCCATGGTGGCGCACACGAGGCGGTCGAGGAAGGCGTTGGCCGCCTTGAGCTGGTCGAGCGAATCGGCGAACGCCGGCATCTCGTCGAGCACGAGCGCGTCGATCAGCACGTCGACCATGACGCGCCGCAGCACGTGC
>CAIWHY010000394.1 GCA_903912585.1 uncultured Thermoleophilia bacterium
CGGCGCGCGCGTCGCCGCGGACGAGGCGGCGGCGGCGCGGGCGACGCTGGAGCGGATCCTGGCGCAGGACGTCCCGGCATCATAGGGCGACGCCGCTCGCCACACGATGGATCTCTGCAAGCGACGAACCACCCGAGACGATGAGGTCACCCGATGGACGACGCCTTCCTGCCTCCGGCAGTGACACCTGACGAAGCGCGACTCGCGGCCGCGGCCGTCGCGAGCATCGCGAAGGCCGGCACGGCCGCAGGCCGTATGCCGGCGATCTACCTCGGGCACGGAGCGCCGCCGCTCGTGGACGACACGCTCTGGGTCGCCCAGCTGGCGGCGTGGGCGCGGGCACTGCCCCGCCCGCGTGCCATCCTCGTCGTGTCCGCTCACTGGGAGGCCGCGCCGCCCACGCTCGGCGCCACGCGCCCCGGCACGCCGCTCGTCTACGACTTCTACGGCTTTCCCGAGCGTTACTACCGGACCGTCTACGAGGCGCCGGGCGCTTCGGACCTCGCGGTTCAGGTCCGCTCGCTACTGGAGCCACTGGGTCCGGTCGCGGAGCAGCCTGGCCGAGGTCTCGACCACGGCGCCTACGTGCCGCTTCTCGTCATGTACCCGGACGCGAGCGTGCCGGTGCTGCAGCTCTCGCTGCCGTCGCTCGACCCGTGGCAGCTCCTCGAGGTCGGCGCCGCGCTGCGGCCGCTGCGCGACGACGGCGTGCTCGTCATGGGCAGCGGCTTCATGACGCACGGCCTGCCCTTCCTGCGCGAGTTCCGCACCGACGCGGAGCCGCCGGCGTGGTCGCGCGAGTTCGACGCGTGGGTCGCGGAGGCGCTGGCGCGCCGCGACATCGACGGCCTCGCCGGGTACCGCGGCGTGCCGTCGGCGCGCTACGCCCACCCGACGGCCGATCACTTTGTGCCCCTGTTCGTGACGCTCGGCGCCGGCTGCGGCGACGCCGAGGTCGCGACGCCGATCGGCGGCTATTGGCTGGGCTTGTCCAAGCGGTCGATCCAGATCGCCTGACCGGCCGCCGGGCCCGTGCTGGGCAGGCGCCAAGGCGGGCGCGGCTGACGGAGCGGCGGCGTCCGAACGTGGATTCGCGCCTTCAGCCGCCGGCGACCCCGCACCAGCGCACGAGGGCGAGTGCCACCGCAGCCGAGAAGTCCACGAGGTCGCTGACCGGCACCGACTCATCGATCGTGTGCGCCTTCCTGAGGTCGCCCGGACCGAACGAGACGGTCGGCGTGTCTGCGCGTCGCGTATAGACGGCGGCGTCGTGCCAGGAGTCCATCCCGGTCGCCACTCCAGTCCTGCCGACGGTGGCTGCGGCGCCCAGTGCCAGCGCGACGACGGGGTGATCGTCGGGGACTTCGGCCGGCACGATGTCGCACGGCCAGTCCCAGCGCAATGGGTGCTCGGCCAGCCACGAGTCGCTGGCGGCCGCGGCATTGATGCGCCGTTCGACCTCGTCGAAGACCGCCTGCCCGGTGCCCGCGGCGTCCACGCTCCCGGGCAGGTACTGCACCGACAGAGTGATCTCGCAGGACGACGGATACGTGACCATCCACTCGCCGCCGCGGATGACCGTGGTCAGGATGTCCGGCGGCGACAGGTACGGATGCAGATGGTCGGGTCGCGTGCGCCAGTCCTCGCGGATCGTGCGGATCGCATCGAGCACGAGGCCGTAGCGTTCGATGGCGTTGACGGGCCCACCCGCCTGCCAGTGCGGGTGCGTAATCTCAGAGTGGCCGGGCCGCCCGTCGATCGTGATGTGCGGGTTCACGCCGCCGCGACAGGCGAGCCACACGTCGAAGCCGGTAGGCTCGGCGCAGAGTCCGGCATCGGCCTTGACCCCGTGCCGGACGCAGGCATAGGAGCCGGCGCCGCTCGACTCCTCGTCGGTATTGGTGCACCAGACGACGTCGCCTCCGAGGCGCACGCCCAGCCGGCGCAGCGTCTCCAAAGCGTGCAGCATGCTCGCGATGCCGCCCTTCATGTCGCAGGCGCCGCGGCCGTAGAGCTCGCCGTCACGGATCTCCGCCTTGAGCGGGTGGCTGGACCATTGCTCGATGGGCTCATGCGAGACGGCGTCGATGTGCCCGTTGAGCAGCAGGCTCCGGCCGCCGCCGTGCCCGGCCAGGCGGGCGGCGAGCTGCGGCCGGCCCAGAAAGTCGAGATCGTCCGGTACGAAGCGGTCGCCGCGCCCGGTGGGTCCCGGCTCCCACAGGTCGGTGTCTGCGCCCACGGCGTCGAGGCGCGCTCTGAGGTACTCCTGCAGGCGCGCCTCCTCCCGCGGTGGGTCGCCGGGGTTGCGCGCCGTGGTGTCGAAGCCGATCAGGTCGGAGGCGAGCCGAACGAGCTCGGCCTCGCTTTCCACGATGGCGGTGACGACGCGTTCCTCGAGGAGGGACGACGGTCCCGGGTCGACGTCCATGCAGAGCTCCTTCCGCGACGCAGGTGAGAACGCAAGCCTCGGCCCGGTTGGGGGCCGGCCCTCGCGGGCCGGCCCCTCCGTGCGTCTCGGGCGACCGGTCACGGGCCTGCGGCCCGCGACGCCGGTCGCCCTCACTCACTCAGGCGGCAGCTCGCCGTAGGTGATCGACACGTCCACTCCCGACGCCTTGCTGCGCGCCTTCCAGAAGAAGTACCAGATGATGCCGGCCGCCCACGCGGCCACGAACAGGATCGTGTTCTTGCCTGTGATGTCCCTCGTCTGCGGGGCGAAGAAGGCGAAGTACAGCAGCACCAGGATGTACCCGAGGTACACCACGCCGGCGATCGTCAGCAGAGGTATGCCGGCGACCTTCCATGTGCGGTACGGGGACGAATCCCAGATGTTCTTCACCTTCTTGCGGTACGGCAGCAGGATGGCCGAGATGGCCGTGATGCCGAACACGGAGACCAACTGCATGCCGGCCGCCGCGAGACCCGCGAACGCGTTGCTGAGCCACAGCACGTACATCGCCGTACCGACGATGAGCACGCATGTGTAGAACAGGTAGAGCTTCATGGGCGAGGCCCAGCGTGGGCTGATGTCCGAGAACCACTTGGGCCCCATGCGGTCGAGCCCCCACGCGAACGAGGCTCTCGTCAGCGCCATGAGGGCGATCGTCACCTCCAGGTAAACGATCACGATGAACGACAGCGAGATCGTGAACGCCGCCCAGGCCCGGCCTCCGCTGGCGATCCAGCACAGCGTCATGTAGCTGGACGAGAACGGAAGGTTGTAGCCCTTCACCGGGCCCGTGAGATCGTTGACCGCCGAGGCGCTGAGGAAGTCGAAGCTCATGATGCGGTAGAAGCCGAGCACCGTCACGAATCCGATGACGACCGGGATCCACACGGTGAGCCAGTTGGCGGCCAGGAGGCTCTTGGACGGCGTCTTCACCTCGCCGCCCACGTAGCAGATGATGTAGTTGTAGATGAAGAGGTAGAAGACGCCACAGGTGGCGCCGATGGTGTCGCCCCAGTTCCACGTCCTCGGCAGGTTGCCGGAGGTCGTCCTCACAGCCGAGATGAAGTGCTGGTAGTCGAGCGAGTGATACTGCGTGGCCAGCGCGTTCCAGTGGCCGATGAACTGCCCCTTCGTCAGCGTGAACAGCCCGATGGCCAGCAGGATGGGCCCGCCGACGGCGATGATCACGAGCGGCTTCTGGATGATCTTGTAGATCCTCATCCCGAAGGCGATCGAGAAGAACGCGGCGACCAGGCAGACGAGCGCCAGGGTGAAGGTCCCCCCCTTGCTGGTGACCCAGGTGGCCAGGCCGTTCCAGCCCATGTACTGCGCGAGCAGCGAGAGCGACGGCGCGGCCAGCCAGGTCGAGATGAGGAAGTTCCAGTAGATGACCGCCGCCACCTGGGCGAAGCTGGCGCCGAGGGCGATGGCGGGGTGCAGGATGCGCGAATTGAAGATGTACTCACCGCCGCTGCGCGGCATGGAGCCGGCGAGCATGCCCCACACGAGGGGGCCGAAGACGCCGCAGGTGACGGCCGAGATGCCGATGGCGATCAGCAGGTTGCCGCCGGGGAAGAGGCCGAGGCCCAAGAGGACCATGTACCAGATGCCCATGATGGGCTGGACGGTCATGATGCCGATGCCGAAGGCGTCGTACATCGAGAGCCCGCGAACGAGTCCGCTTGCTTTGCGGGCGAAGGCTAGCTGTTCAGGCATGATCCCCCCTGAGTGAATCGTGTCTGTGCGTGAATGGCGCGTGCGCTGCAGGAAGGCCGGCGGCCAAGCCGCCTCCTGAGCGAACGCCGGACGCTCACGCCATGGCACCTCCCCGACCGGCTGGAGTTTGGCTGACCGGTCAACTGAATATGGGATATCATAGGGAAGCCCGGCAGCTTGTCAAGGAAGGATCGGTCGAGGAGTGGAGCCGCAGGACCGCGCGTCCGGATGGGGCGCACCCGAGCGTGACATCGCGCTTGCCGAGTTCGCGCCGACGGCGCAGCGGATCCTCGACGCGGCGCGCCGCGTCCTCGAGCGAGACGGGTACAGCGGTCTCACTCTGCGCCGGATCGGTAGGGAGGCAGGCGAGACCAAGTCGCTGATCGTCTACCACTTCGGCGACAAGGACGGCCTCATCGCCGCTCTGGTGGACTCGCTCTGGCACGAGGAGGACATGGACCTCGTGCGCAGGCTTGGTGACCTGCCAGACGCACCGGCGGACCGGCTCCGGGCCCTCATCGACGTGCATCACGCCCTCGCCCTGGAGACGCCGGACTACCGCGTGTACTTCGACCTGCTGCCGAACCTCATGCGCGACGCGAGCGCCCGCCGCCGGCACGC
>CAIWHY010000395.1 GCA_903912585.1 uncultured Thermoleophilia bacterium
GGCCGCGGGCAAGGCCGCCGCGCAGACCGAGCCGTCCGGCGGCCTCGCTTCCGGCAAGCCGGCCGGCGCGCAGCTCGCCGGCTACGCGATCAGCGCGTACCCGGACGTCGCAGAGGTGTACGCGCGCCTCGACCGGCTCGTGAGCCGGCCGCTGCGCCCCATCCGGCGGCCGGCGATGGACGAGTACCTCGACTATTTCGAGACGAGGTGCCGCCGCAGCAAGGAGCTCACCGACGCCGCCGGTGAGCTCATCCCCGGCGGCGTCCAGCACAACCTTGCCTTCAACTACCCGTTCCCGCTCGCCATCGAGAAGGCGGAGGGCGCGCACCTCTGGGACGTCGACGGCAACGAGTACATCGACTTCCTGCAGGCCGGAGGCCCTACCGTCCTCGGCAGCAACTACGCGCCTTTGCGCGAGAAGGTCGCCGAGGTCGTGGCCGCCTCCGGCCCGGTCACCGGCCTCTTCCACGAGTACGAGCTCAAGCTCGCCGAGCTGGTCCATCGCCTGATGCCGGCGGTCGAGATGTTCCGCATGCTCGGCTCCGGCACCGAGAGCGTGATGGCCGCCATCCGCGGCGCGCGCGCTTTCACCGGCAAGAAGTGGGTGATCAAGGTCGGCGGCGCTTACCACGGCTGGAGCGACCAGATGGTGTACGGGCTGCACGTGCCCGGCACCTGGCGCTTCGAGGCCAAGGGCATCCCCCTGGGCGCCACCGCACGCACGCGCGAGTTCTTCCCCAACGACCTCAAGGCGCTGCGCCGCAAGCTGCAGGAGAACAAGCTGGCCGGCGGCACGGCGGCCGTGATCGTCGAGCCCCTCGGGCCGGAGAGCGGCACGCGGCCGGTGCCGTTCGGTTTCAACGCCCGCGTGCGCGAGCTCTGCGACGAGTTCGGCGCGCTGCTCGTCTTCGACGAGGTCGTCACCGGCTTCCGCCTCGGGCTGGGCGGGGCGCAGGGCTACTTCGGCGTGCGCCCCGACCTCACCGTGTTCGGCAAGTGCATCACCGGCGGCTATCCGATGGCCGGCGGCGTCGGCGGCCGCCGCGACGTGATGATGAGCTTCGCCAGTGGCATCGGCGGCAAGAGCGGCGAGCGCGCCTACATCGGCGGCACGCTGAGTGCCAATCCGCTGAGCTGCGCCGCCGGCTACTTCGCGATCAGCGAGATGGAGCGGACCGGCGCTCCGGTGCTGGCCGGCCGCGCCGGCGACAGGCTCGCGGCCGGCCTCGACGACATCATCACGCGGTACCGGCTGCCCTTCGTCGCCTTCAACCAGGGCTCGATCGTCCATCTGGAGACTTCGGGGGTGATGCTGCTCGACCTCAAGAGCCCGATCCGCTTCGCCCGGCAGATGAAGCCGCGCAAGCACATGATGGAGGAGATGGGCGCGGCCTTCACCGCCAGCGGCCTCATCACGCTGGCCGGCTCGCGCATGTACACGTCGATGGCCGACACCGACGACGTCATCGACGATGCGCTCGAGCGCTTCGAGAGGGTGCTGGCGAGCGTCGAAGGCGTTTGACGGCCGCGGCTCAACGTCAAGCAGGTGATGTAGAGATGTCATGATGCCTCGGTCGCACGCTCAGACCGTGGAGACCATCATGCGTACCACCTTGACCATCGACTCCGTGGTGCTCGCGGAGTTCAAGCGTCGGTCAGCGGAGACCCACCAGACGCTCAGCCGGCTCGTCGAGGACGCCCTGCGCGAGCACCTCAGTCGCGCACGCGACGTGGCGGACACCAAGCCGTTGGAGTTCCCGTTCGTCGGTGGCGAGGGGCTCGCGCAGGGCGTCGACCTCTCCAGCTCATCCGGGCTCGCCGAGTACCTCTACGGCGTCTCTGGGGACCGCTGACGTCCTCGTGCTCCTCCCTGATCTCAACGTCCTCCTCGCGGCGCGCAGATCCGACAGCCCGATGCACGATCGTGTCCAGAATGGCTGCGCGCCGCCTACGCCGGCGGCGACGCGTTCGGGATCTGCCAAACGGTGTTCATCGGACTGATCCGCATTCTCACGCACCCCCGCGTGATCCGGCCCCCGATACGCACGACCAGGCGTTTGCCTTCGTCCACGCCCTCGTCACCGACGCATATCTGGCCGCTCTTGCCATCGAGACCAGCGCAGTTCTCGTCAGCGCCGACCGCGACTTCGCGCTGTTCCCCGGTCTGCACCGGCGGGAGCCGTAGACGACGGAGACATCCGGCTACGGCACGCTCGCCCACCTGCTCAACGAGGTCGGCGGCAAGCGCAAGCTCAAGGTGCGCTGCCTCATTGTGGAGATGGCCGTCCCGGCGTCCCGGCCTCGCCCGGACTCCCTCGCCTCGCGCGCTATACTCGTCCCCTTGGCGGGCCGACAGCTCAGCTGGGAGAGCGCCTCCCTTGCACGGAGCAGGTCGGCGGTTCGATCCCGGCATTCGCTCTGGAGGCTCTGGATGGTCGAACGCAGGCGGCGCTCCGAATGAGCCTGACGCAGCGGCAGCCCGATCCCGGGGCCGGCCTGTCTTGGCCGGCTCTCGACGGCTTGGCTCGCGCCCACGGCGACGCCTTCTACGTCTTCGACGCAGCAGAGCTCCGCGCCAACGTGTCCGCGCTCAGTGCGGCGATGGCCGCCGCGGCGCCGGACGTGGAGCTCGCCTACAGCCTCAAGGCCAACTACACGCCCGCGGTGTGCCGCCTCACTCAGGCCTTGGGCATGATGGCGGAGGCCTCCTCGCCGATGGAGCTCTGGTTCGCCGGCCGGCTGGGCATCCGCGGACGACGGACCGTCTACAACGGACCGGGCAAGTCCACGGAGTCGGTCCGCGATGCGCTCCTCGCCGGGGCTCTCGTGAACCTCGAGTCGGAGCGGGACGTCGAGTGGGCGCTTGCGACCGCCCGGGAACATCCCGGGAGGCGCTTCGGGGTGGGCCTGCGCTGCAGCCTCGCCACGCAGCGGGCCGAGGCCTCGCGATTGGGGTTCGACGCCGAGAGCACGATGCTGGACGCCGCCGCGGAGCGCATCGCCGGCGCCGGCAACCTCTCCGTGATCGGCCTCCTGAACCACGTGCCCGACGGGTCGGCCGACGGGCTGCGGGCGCGCACGGCCGAGCTGGTCCGGGTGGCGGAGCGGCTCTTCCCGGACGGCCCCGAAGTGCTCGACCTCGGCGGGTCGCTGCGCGGCCGCGTGCCCGTCGGTCGTGATCCCGCCGGCGCTCCGGCGACCACGTTCGACGACTACGCCGCCGCCATCGCGGAGGGGCTGCGGCCGGGCGTGGCCCGCTGGCCGCGCCACCCGCGCATCATCCTCGAGCCTGGGGCCGCCGTGGTCTCCAGCGCCTTCTGCCTGTACGCCCGCGTGCTCGAAGTCACGACGGTCCGGGGTCAGGACTTCGCGCTCGTCGCGGCTTCGGTCCTCGACACCAGCCCCAACCTGCGCCGCGTCGACTTCCCGGCGACGGTGATCTCCCGCCAGGCCTCCCGAGACGCGGCCGAACCGGCGCCGATGCTGGTCGGCGGCATGACGCCGATCGACGGCGACTACCTCGCCCTGGAGCTCCCCGTCCGCCCGGCGGCCGGGGATTTCGTGCGCTTCGACAACGTCGGCGCCTACTCGATCAGCATGCGGCCGGCGTTCAGCTACCCGGCGCCGGCCATCCTGCAGACGGGCGGCGGGGAGGTCGTGGTCCTGCGCGCACGACAGTCCTACGAGGACGTCCTGCGCGGCTTCGAGTGACCCGACCGATCTGCGGACGATCGCTGAGTCGCGGCGGAATTGGGTGAGACGCGCGGTCACCGATCTGACCAGGGTGAGCCGAGACGCTCATGCGTCGGGCATCGTCGCGATCTTCCGGCAACGCCCGCGCAGCGCGGTCTCGGCTCTCGATGAGGGTCAGTCCCGCCAGTACGCTCTGTCAGCGATGAGTCCGTGGATCGGGATGTTGAGGGCGGCGGACGGGACTTGGCCGCGGGCCGTTCGGGTAGATACAGGATAGATTCAGTCCGCAATCTGCCGAGCGAGGTCGCCTAATGGCCAGCAGTCCCAGTCATCCCGTTGTACGAGACCTGCGAGTAGCCGAACTGCTCGATGCGCCACGCTACGAGGTGATCCCGGTGCGCGGCATCGAAGACAAGGTGGCGGTGCTGCCCGCAGGCGCGCGGGTCACCGTGACCGCCTCGCCGGGGCACGGTCAGGCGCGCACGATCGAGGTCGCGGAGAGCCTGGCCGCGAGCGGCTACGAAGTGATCCCGCATCTCGCGGCGCGCATGGTGAGCGGGCGGAGCGAGCTCGCTGGCTGGGCCGAACGCCTCGCGGCCGCAGGCGTGCACGAGGCGTTCGTCGTCGGCGGCGACGCGACGCCGCCCGCCGGACCGTACCAGGATGCCGGCGACCTGCTCGACGAGCTCGCCGGCCTCCCTCATCCGTTCGCGCGCATCGGTATCGGCGGCTACCCGGAGGGCCACCCGCTGATCGCCGACGA
>CAIWHY010000396.1 GCA_903912585.1 uncultured Thermoleophilia bacterium
CGCCGGCCGCGCCCGTCCCTTCACTCGTCGGGCCGGCGGCCTGTCCTGCTTCGTCTCTCATCTCACGCTCCATGCTCGTGAAGGCGGGCGGGCCTGCGGCGGCCCGCCCGCCCGTGGTTCATTCGTATTGGATCGCCTCGAGGATGTCGATCCTGGAGGCGCGCCTCGCCGGCAGGATCGCGGCGATCACGCCGACGATCACGGCGAGGATCAGGAACACCACCAGCTGCCCGCCGGGGATCGAGAAGGTGATCCCCTGGCCGGCGAACCGCGTCGTCACCACCCAGGCGAACACGATCCCGACGACGATGCCCATGAGCGCGCCGATGATCGAGGTGATGACGCTCTCGTAGCGCACCGTGGCGCGCACCTGACGCCGCGACGTGCCGATGGCGCGCAGCAGGCCGATCTCGCGCGTGCGCTCGAAGACGGCCAGCACCAGCGTGTTGACGATGCCGAACAGCGAGATGATCACGCTCATCGCGAGCAGGCCGTAGAGCAGGTTGAGCAGTTGGTTGACCTGCTTGACCACGCCGTCCTTGTACTCGGCCACCGTCTTGACCTGCGCCGTCGGCACGTCGGCGAGAGCCGTCTTGATCGCGCCCAGCTCCTGAGCCGCGCCCGCTCCTCCACTCCCCTTGGCGAGCACCATGAAGAGTTGGGGCTTGGGGAACAGGGCGTTGTAGCCCGCGTTGCTCAAGACGATGCCGTTCACCAGGAACGTCGACTTGAACTGTCCGCTGACCTTGAAACTGGCGGTCTTGCCGTCGGCCGTGGAGACGACGAACGTCTGCCCGTTCTTGAGGCCGAGACTGGCCGCGGTCTGCTCCTCCACCAGGACATTGCCGGTGCCCAGCGTCTGGAGCAGGGCATCGCTGCCGCCCTTGACCCAGTCGAAGCGCCACAGGCGCGCGAACGTCGCCGGGTCGATGGCGTCGATGTTGGTGAGCTTCTTCTTCACCTGCACCTGCTGCATGTCGAGGCCGGTGGCCGTCTGCACGCCGTTCACGTTCCGGATGCGGCCCAGGACGTCGGTCGGGAGCGGCGAGAAGTTGGAGCTCTGCACGATGTAGTCGGCGCGCACGGCGCGGTCGATGCTGTCGATGAACGAGCTCTTGAGGCCCTGGGCGAAGACGGCCACGAAGACGACGACGCCGAGGCCGATCATCAGGGCCGACGCGGTCGCCGCCGTGCGGCCGGGGTTGCGCATGCTGTTGTCGCGTGCCAGACGACCACTGACCGGCGAAAGCTTCTGCAGCGGCCACCCGAGCGCGCCGGCGAGCGGCCGGATGAGGTACTTGCTCACCATGGCGACGGCGACGAACACGAAGACGGCGCCGAAGGCGAGCGTGCCCAGCCTCGCCGTCGTCCCGCCGGGGCCGAACATGCCGGCGGCGATGAGCAGCGCGCCGAGGACGGCGATGACCGCCGCGAAGACGGGCGCGAAGCGCGCGAAGCGCGACGGGGGCAGCACCGATCCTTCCTGGAGCGCCGCGATCGGCGGCACGCGCGTCGCCCGCGCGGCAGGGATCACCGCCGAGAGCAAGGTCACGATGATGCCGACCGAGAGGGCGATGATGATGGTGCGCGGCTGCATCACGAGGCCGCTGTGCGGGATGTCGATCTTCGCCGTTTTGAACAGCTGGTTGACGGCGGCGGCGATGCCGAGGCCGCCGAACAAGCCGAGGACCGAGGCGAGGATGCCCATCAGGAGCGCCTCGCCGGTGATGCTCAGCATGACCTGGCGGCGCGAGGCGCCGAGCGCGCGGATCATGGCGAACTCGCGGCGCCGCTGGGCCACGGTCATCGAGAACGCATTGAAGATGATGAAGGCGCCGACCAGGATGGCGATGCCGCCGAACGAGAGCAGCGCCGGCTTGAGGAACGTCCCGATGGCGTCGCTCATCTGCTTGGTCTGGTCGGCCGCCGCCTGGGCGCCGGTCTTGACCTCCACGCCGGGCGGCACCGCCGCGCGCACGCGCGTCGCGAGCGTCTCCGGCGACACTCCCGGCAACGCCTTCGCGTCGATCTCGGAGACCCTCCCCGCCATGTCGAACCAGGCCTGGGCATCGGGGAGCGTCGAGTCGATGATGATGGCGCCGCCCAGCGAGGACTGGGCGGCGAAGGTGAAGACGCCCGACACGGTGACCGTCCTCGAGCCCGTCGGGGTGATCACCTGCAGCTTCGAGCCCACCGCGAGCTTGGAATCGGTGGCGAGCTTCTTGATGATCCCCACCTCGCCCGAGCGCACGGGCGCGGAGCCCTGCACGTAGGTGTTGGGCTGCAGCTTCTGCATGTCGGGCGTGTACGAGTAGAAGAGCGTGGGCGAGCCGCCGGTGCCGACGACCTTGCCGCTGACGGCTACGGCGCCGGTGCCGGTGACGTAGCCGACCGCCGTGCCGACTCCCGGCACGCCACGGACGGTCGCGACGAGCGACTCCGGCAAGCCCGCCGTGGCAGAGGTCATGCCCCCGGAGAACTTCTGCTGGCGCGCGACCGTGACGTCGATGCCCTTGTAAGCGTCGGCGAAGATCTGCGTGAAACCCCTGTCGATCTGGTCGGTGAGCACGTAGGTGCCGCTGATCATGGCGACGCCGAGCAGGATGGCCAGCGTCGTCAGGATCGTGCGCAGCTTGTGGGCCGTGAGGCTCCGCCAGGCGATGCGGATCAAGGAGAACCCTCCAGCGACTTGATCACGTCGTAGACGTCGTCGCGCCCGAGGCGGCCGCAGTCGTGGGCGATCCTGCCGTCCTTGAGGAAGACGATGCGGTCCGCGTACGTGGCGGCGTGCGCGTCGTGGGTGACCATCACGATGGTCTGCCCCAGGTCGTCACACGAGTGCCGCAGCAGATCGAGGACCTCTTCCCCGGTGCGCGAATCGAGGTTGCCGGTCGGCTCGTCGGCGAAGAGGACCGCCGGGCGCGACGCCAGGGCGCGGGCGACGGCGACGCGCTGCTGCTGCCCGCCGGAGAGCTCTGAGGGCTTGTGGTCGAGGCGGTCGCCGAGCCCCACGGTGGCGATGAGCTGCTTGACCCAGCCGACGTCGCCTTTGCGGCCGGCGATCGTGAGCGGCAGCATGATGTTCTCCTCCGCGTTGAGCGTCGGCAGCAGGCTGAAGGTCTGGAAGATGAAGCCGATCTTGTCGCGCCTGAGCTGCGTCAGGGCGCGCTCCTTGAGCGACGTGATCTCGGCGCCGTCGATCCAGACGTGGCCGGCCGTCGGGCGGTCGAGGCCGGCGAGGATGTGCATCAAGGTCGACTTGCCGGAGCCGGATGGGCCCATGATGGCCGTGTAGGCGCCGCGGCCAAGATCGAGGTCGATGCCGGCGAGGGCGTGCACGCAGGCGTCGCCCTGACCGTACTCGCGCGTGATCTGGCGCGCCTGCACGACCGCGTCGGCGACGTCCGTGGCGCTCCCCTCCCGGCACGCTTCCTCGACGGCGGCGGGTCCGGAAAGCTTGCTCATCTCGGTGCTCTCTGTCACGTGGTCCCTTTCGGTCCGGGCCGCAGCTGAAGACGGCCCGCCACGATTCTCGGTCTCTTGTGCCTCCGGAGCAAACCCCGCTAGGCGGCGGACGTCATGTCGTGGGCGGCGGTGCTCCGCCGGCCGGCGGGGCCGGCGGCGCGTCCGCGGCGGGTGGGCCCTCGGCCGGCTGCGGAGACTCCGCCGCCGGCAGATCGGCCTGCGGCGCCGCGGGCTCCGGTCCGGCCGGCGCTTCGACCTCGAGCGGCGGCTCGGCGGCGGTCGTCGCCGCCTCAGGTGCCGCGATCTCGGTCAACGCAGGCTCGGCCACAGACGCCGTGATCTCAGTGGCCGCGGCTGGCTGCGCCGTGATCTCGGTCGCGACCGCTCCCGGCGCAACGCCCGCGGTCGTCGCGACCGCCAAGGCCGGCGTGGCGGTCGCCTCCGGCGCGAGCGCAGCGGTCGGAGCCGGCTCAGGCGCCGGCTTCCTGGCGCGCCGCCACTCGGCGAACGCCATCACTGCGGCGCCGGTACCGAAGACCACCATAACCAGTTCGACCAGCCCGCCGACGACGGGCACGCGCGCCACGATCGTCGTCGCGACCACTCCGATCGTCACGGCGAGCATCAGATTGTCGTTCTGCTTCGTGCCCGCCAGGACGCGCATCGCGATGAGAGCGCCCACGGACGTGACCACGAAGAAGTAGAAGAGAGCGGCCACGACCACGTAGGGCACCACGAGCAGCAGACCCACGATGCTGATGATGAGGACGACGAGGATCGCCGGGGCGATGAGGAAGAACGTGAGCGCGCCCCAGCCGAGGGATGCGGCCGGCTTCAGGGAGAGGTGCCGCTGGACGGCGCGCATCTGCTTGGGCATGAGAGCCGCTGCGACGAGGCCGAGGATGAGGCAGATCGCCGTCTGCACGAGCCAGCCGATGAGGCTGAAGCCCCACCAGAGCGGCTGATTCACGATGTGGCTCGCGCCCCAGGGGATCGACCCCGACCAGTTGGCGTTGTCGTAGTGCTGCACCTGGCCGTTGACTTGCGCTCCCGCCTCGCGCGTGAGCTCGCCGCCGAACAGCACGACGCTCTTGTCGCCGGAGGACATGGCGCGCCCGACACTCGCGGTCGGCGCCAGGTGCACGTCGCCGCCGAACGCCAAGACGCTCTGGCCGACGGTCCCTCGCACGAACACATCGCCCCCGAACGACACCACGGTCGTCTTGACGGTCCCGTCGATGGTGACGTCCCCGCCGGCGGTGAGGACCGCATCGACCTGTTCGCCTGCCGGCACGACGACGTCGTTGCCGAACTGCACGATCGTGCCCTTGGTCGGGACGGTCTGGGCGAGCGGCGCGGCCGCGCCGAGCGGGAATGCGAACGCGCGGGCGGGGCCCGTCACCAGCGTGCCGAGCAGCACCAAGGCCAGCGTGCCGAGCACGAGCGCCAGGAGCGGCCGCAGTATCGTCGATGTGCGTAGAGTGGTCATCTTCGTCCCTCCAGGACGGTCGTCAGTCAGACGACGAGTCGGGTTTGTCGACGGGCGCGCCGGGC
Source organism: uncultured Thermoleophilia bacterium (assembly GCA_903912585.1). GTDB lineage: Bacteria > Actinomycetota > Thermoleophilia > UBA2241 > UBA2241 > CAIXSE01. Next base: position 5,020 of record CAIWHY010000396.1, read on the forward strand.
GGCGCCGGCGGCGCCGGCTGCGGTGAGACCGGCGCAGGCGGTGCCAGCTGCGGCGGCAAGGC
>CAIWHY010000397.1 GCA_903912585.1 uncultured Thermoleophilia bacterium
CGCCTTGGCCGCCGCCGAGGCGGCGGCTCGCAGCGCGCGCCTCGACGCCATCGGCCGTCGTGCGCACGTCCTCATAGAGGACCGGCGCGACGGCCTCTCCAGGGGGTACAGTTCGGAGTACATCCGCTATTACGTCAGCGGCGAGGCGCGGCCGGGGCAGCTGGTCAGCGTCGTGGCGGACGCGGAACACAGGGACGGCGTGATGGGGCGGATCGTGTGAGCCGCGGAGGGCGGATCGCGTGAGCCGCGAAGGACGGATCGCGTGAGCGGCAGAGGATGGACCGCGTGAGCGGCGGCGGACGCCGCCACGACAGCGAACGGACGCCCGTGGGAGGCACGGCATGAGAGAGCTCGGCCAGATCGAGCAGCAGATCAGGGACGACGGCAGGGCGGCGCTCAAGGCGGGCGACAAGAGGCGCCGCGCAGCGTTGTCTGCGTTCGTCGCGGCGCTCAAGAAGGAGCGCATCGACAGCCGCAAGGAGCCCACGGAGGCGGACGAGCTCACGGTGCTCAAGCGCGAGCGCAAGCGGCGCGCGGAGGCCATCGAGCTCTACGAGCAGGCCGGGCGCACGGACCTCGCCGACCAGGAGAAGTACGAGGAGGACCTGCTCGCGTCGTACATGCCGGAGGAACTCGGCGACGACGCGCTCGAGGAGCTCGTCGACAAAGGCATCGCGGCCACCGAAGCCGTCACGCCGCGCGACATGGGCAAGGTGATGGGCTGGCTCAAGCCCAAGGTCGCCGGCCGCGCCGACGGCAAGAAGCTCAGCGACCTCGTGCGCGCCAAGCTGGGGGGGTAGGGGTGACGCCGATCGTCCGCACCGTCATCGACCTCGACGGCAACAGCATCGCCCTCGCGCTCGCCGGCGAACACGACGCGCACCTCAAGATCCTCGAGCAGCGCCTCGCCTGCAAGCTCACGCTGCGCGGCAACGTGCTCATCCTCGAAGGGCCGGACGACGCCGTCGGCAAGGCGCGCGCGGCGCTCGAGGAGCTGCTCACGGTGATCCGCTCCGGGCGCCCCTTGAGTCCGGCGATCGTGGAGTCGCTCATGGACATCGCCGTCAACTCGTCGGGCAAGCCCTCCGAGGTCTACGGCGACGTCGTGCTCACGCACCGCGGCCGGCAGGTGGGGCCGCGCACGGTCAACCAGAAGCGCTACGTGGACGCCATCCGCAGCAACACGATCACCTTCGGCATCGGACCGGCCGGGACCGGCAAGACCTATCTGGCCACGGCGATGGCGGTGAGCGCCTACTTTTCCAAGCAGGTCGGGCGCATCATCCTCACGCGCCCGGCGGTGGAGGCGGGGGAGAGCCTCGGCTTTCTGCCCGGCACAGTCTCGGAGAAGGTCGACCCGTACTTCCGCCCGCTCTTCGACGCCCTCTACGACATGATGGAGGCCGAGAAGCTGGCGGCGCTCATCGAGAAGGGCGAGATCGAGGTCGCGCCGCTCGCCGACGAAGAGCACCGAGACTTCCGCGTCGCAGACCTCCTCGGCCTCGAGCACGCGCGCCACCAGCTGGGCGACCGCTTCGCGGTCGAG
>CAIWHY010000398.1 GCA_903912585.1 uncultured Thermoleophilia bacterium
CGCGGCGCGCCGCTGCCCCACACGGTGACGGGCTTGTCGGGGGCGACGCGCGCATCAGGGTTGACGGGCCGATCCGCGCCGCCGCCGGCCTCTCCCCCACGCTTCGCCTCGTGGAACTTTCGGATCAGTGCCGGCAGCACGTGGCTGCTGCGCAGGTCGAAGTTGTCGCCCGGGCCGTAGAGATTGGTGGGCATCAGCGAGAGGCAGTCGCCGCCGTACTCGCGGTTGAGGCTGCGGCAGAGCTCGATGCCGGCGATCTTGGCTATGGCGTAGGCGCGGTTGGTCTCCTCAAGCGGACCGCTGAGCAGGTACTCCTCGCGCAGCGGCTGCGGGGCCTCGCGCGGGTAAATGCAGGAGCTGCCGAGGAAGACGATCTTGTGCGCGCCGGCGGCGTACGCCTCGCCGATGACGTTGGTCTCGATCTGGAGGTTCTCGTAGACGAACTCCCAGGGCTGCTCCCAGTTGGCGAGGATGCCGCCGACCTTGGCGGCCGCGATGATGACCACCTCGGGCCGCTCCTCGGAGAAGAAGCGGCGCGTGGCGTGCTGGTCGGTGAGGTCGAGCTCGTCGAGGTCGCGCACGACGAGGTTCTCGTAGCCGGCCTCGTGCAGGGCGCGCAGGATCGCGCCACCGACGAGGCCGCCGTGCCCGGCCAGGTAGATGCGCGAGAGCTTGCTGATGGGCGGCGCCATGGGCGGGATTGTATCAGCACGCGTGATCCAGGCGCCTCAGGCCAGCGCGGCGATACCGGCCCCGGTGCGCGCCGCGACACGCTATCTGGCCGAGGCGCGCCGCGGCGCGCCGGCCGGCCGATGACCGGCGCTACGTGCCGACTGGTGCAGGCAGGCGCTGGTAGGAGAACTCGTCCATCCCCGCGGTCCGCTGGGCGTGCTCAACGGTGAGGCTGACGATGTGTCCGTCGCCGTCGAGATCGAGGTAAATGTTCTCGTCGAGCTCGCGCGCCTCTGCCGGCGGGCCGTCGGCAAACTCGACCAGCGTCGTGTCGGTGTCGGAGAAGTACTTCACGCGCATGGTTCACTCCTCAAGATTGCGGTCAAAGAAGGCGTTGTGCAGTCTCGCCGTCTTCGAGCAGGATGACACGCAAGGCTCGGTTGTCCATCTCCGGAACGCGCGCCCAGCGCCGTATCCGTCCATCGGCTTGCCGCTCCTCTCGCACAGGATGCCGGATGGCGCGCACGATCCATCCTTCTTGGATGATGGCGCGGTCCGGGCGACCACGCGTGTAGAGGAAGTAGCGGGTGGCCTTCACGAGCGTGCTTGCCTCCCTACGCGGAACGAGCGTGTCGACTCTGCGCGAAACCGACTGTACTGCACTTGCCGAGGTCAATCCATGGATTCTCCGCGAGCGCCTGGGGCTCCTCAGAGCTCGCCGTCGACCAACTCCGGGTGACGGCGCAGCCAGTCCAGCATCGCGTCGCGGACCAGGCGAATGTCGGCAGCCCGGTGAGCGCAGATCTCGAACAACTCCGGAGTGGTCACTTCGTCGTAGAAGTGCGTGAGACGGTTCCGGTACGCGGCCAAGTCGACCAGGACCTCTCCGCGGGCTTCGTCGAGGACGCCGGCCCGTTGCAAGGCGAGCGCCACCTGTTTGTACTCCAGGGTCCCCTCACCGAGACCCTTGGCCAGGATGTGACGCCCCAGGTCCAGCACGGCCTCCAAGACGCGCCGCAGATAGGACTCCGCGGCGGCCGCGTCACGAGCGTCGCTCTGGAACGCGGCCAGGCTCGTCATCGGAAGCGCGCCGAGGCCGCGCAGCACGTCGTCGACGAGGGCCGACAGGTGCAGGACGGTGGCCACGCAGACTTTGGACGGGCTCACGTGGCGCCTCCGACTGTCTCGCGCCACTGCTCGCGCAGCAGCGGGGCCAGGTCCGCCGCCCGGCGCAGGTAGTACAGCTGCGCCTCGGCCTCCGCGTCGAGGTCCACGACCAGCAGCAGCTCGCCGCGCACCACGTCGGCGGCCAGGAAGGCTTCGGCCTCGGGCAGCACGAGGAGGTCGATCCTGGGCGTCTGCAGCAGCGTCTCACGGCGGTGCACTAGGCGCACCCGATCCTGCGCCGAGAGCACGTGGTCGCGCAAGGGCAGCACGCCGATGTCGACGTCCGAATCGGGATGAGCCGGCGACACCCGGTCGCCGCCGGCGGCCGCTGCCACCTCCTGCGCC
>CAIWHY010000399.1 GCA_903912585.1 uncultured Thermoleophilia bacterium
GACATGGTGATCCTCAGCAGCGGCCTCTCGCCGGCCAAGGACGCCAAGGAAGTCAGCCAGACCTTCGGCTTCGGCTGCTCGGGTAACGGCTTCTTCCTTGAGCGGCATCCCAAGCTGGAGCCGGTCAGCACCGTCACCGACGGCATCTTCATCGCCGGCTGCTGCCAGTACCCCAAGGACATCCCCGATACGGTCGCGCAGGCCGGGGCCGCCGCCGCGTGCGCGCTCGCCCTGGTCGACAACCCGACCGTCAAGGTGGAGCCGACGGTGTCGTACATCGACCCCGAGAAGTGCTGCGGCTGCCACATCTGCGTGAGCGTGTGCCCGCATACGGCCATCCAGTTCAATGCGGAGAAGGGCGTCGCCGAGGTCATCACCGCCGCCTGCAAGGGCTGCGGCGTGTGCGTCGCCGCCTGCGGCAGCAACGTGCCGCAGCAGCATGGCTACCTCGACAACCAGATCTTCGCCGAGATCGAAGGGGCCATGGCCCTGTGAGGCCCGGCGTCCGTGAAGGAGACGACAGTGAGTGATCAGTTCGAACCTCGCCTGATCGGGTTCCTCTGCCGCTGGTGCAGCTACAACGGCGCCGACCTCGCCGGGACCTCGCGTCTCAAGTACCCGGCGAACATGGTGCCGATCAAGACCAACTGCTCCGGCCGCGTGGATCCCACGCACATCCTCAAGGCCTTCAAGGAAGGCGCCGACGGTGTGCTGATCGCCGGCTGTCACCCCGGTGACTGCCACTACATCAACGGCAACTACCGCACCGCCGGCCGCTACCCGCTGGTCGAGAAGCTCCTCGAGCAGATGGGCCTCGAGCACGGCCGCGTGCGCCTCGAGTGGGTCTCGGCCGCCGAGGGCGAGAAGTTCCAGCGCGTGGTGACCGAGTTCACCGAAGAGATCCGCGCGCTCGGCCCGTTGGGCTGGGGCGCGCAGTTCCACGACGAGGCCGCGGACGGCGACGCGGCCGAGGCCGCCAGAGAGGCGGTGCCGGCATGAATGCCCCAAGTAGCGAAGGCATCGAGCGGGGCACCGAAGGCGCACCGCTCCGCGACAAATTCAAGTTCGCCATGTACTGGGCCGGAAGCTGCGGCGGCTGCGAGATCGCCCTTCTCGAGATCAAGGAGAAGATCGTCGAGGTCGACGCCAACTACGACGTCGTGTTCTGGCCGGCGGCGACCGACTTCAAGTACAAGGACCTCGAGGCCTACGACGACGACTACATCGACGTCTGCCTGTTCAACGGCTGCATCCGCAACAGCGAGAACGAGCACATCGCCAAGGTGCTGCGCGACAAGAGCAAGTTCCTCGTGGCCTTCGGCGCCTGCGCCGTCATGGGCGGCATCCCCGGCCTCGCCAACGTCGCCGACGCGGCCGAGATCAAGAAGCTCGTCTACATCGACAGCCCGTCGATCGACAACCCCGACGGCATCTACCCGCAGGAGACCTACGAGGTCGCCGAGGGTACGCTCGACCTGCCGCACATGTACGACACCGTCAAGACGCTCGACCAGACGGTGGACGTGGACTATTACGTGCCCGGCTGCGCCCCCGAGGCGCACCAGATCGCGGCGGTGCTCGACGTCGTGACCGCCGCGCTCAAGGGCGAGGGCGAGCTGCCGCCGAAGGGCTCCGTCGTCGGCGTCTCTCCCAAGGTCTGCTGCGACGAGTGCAAGCGCGTCAAGGAAGAGAAGAAGATCAGCAGCTTCAAGCGCATCTGGGAGTTCCTGCCCGACCCGGAGAAGTGCCTGCTCGAGCAGGGCCTGATCTGCATGGGCCCCGCCACGCACGCCGGCTGCGGGGCCCGCTGCACCGGCGTCGGCATGCCGTGCCGCGGCTGCTACGGCGCCCCCGACGGCGTCGTGGACCAGGGCGCCAAGATGCTCAGCACCGTGGCGTCCATCGTCGACGCCCCCACGCCGGAGGAGATCGCCGAGATCGCCGCGACCGTCCCCGACCCGGTGGGCACCTTCTATCGCTTCGGTCTCCCCGTCTCGCTGCTCAGGAGGGCGAAGGTCTGATGAAAAAGGTAACCGTCGATCCCATCACGCGTCTCGAAGGTCACGGCAAGATCGAGATCTTCGTCGACGACGACAACAAGGTCCAGAACGTCTACTTCCAGATCCCCGAGCTGCGCGGCTTCGAGCGCTTCTGCGTCGGCCGCCCGGTCGAGGAGCTGGCGCGCATCACGCCGCGCATCTGCGGCGTGTGCCCGGAAGCTCACCACATGGCGGCCACCAAGGCCATCGACCAGGTGTTCGGGGTCGAGGTCGCGCCGGCCGGCCGCAAGCTGCGCGAGCTGCTCTACAACACCTTCTACGTGACCGACCACACGACGCACTTCTACATCCTCGCCGGCCCGGACTTCATCATGGGGCCGGAGAGCGACCCGGCGGCGCGCAACATCCTCGGCGTCATCGGCAAGGTCGGCATGGAGACCGCCGGCGCCATGATCAAGCTGCGCGCCGAGGCCGCCGAAGTGATCGGCATGATCGGCGGCAAGCAGATCCACCCGGTCTGCGGCCTCCCCGGCGGCGTCAGCCAGGCGATCACCGCCGAGCAGCGCGACCGCATCGTCGAGGTCACGGCCGCGCAGGTGGAGTTCGCCAAGTTCACGCTCAAGCTGTTCGACGACGTCGTGCTCGGCAACAGCGCCTACGTCGACCTCATCAAGAGCGACATGTTCACGCATGAGACCTACTACATGGGCATGGTCGACGAGAACAACAAGGTGAACTTCTACGACGGCAAGATCCGCGTCGTCGGTCCCGATGGCGTGGAGCACGAGAAGTTCGACGGCAAGGACTACCTGGCGCACATCGCCGAGCACGTCGAGCCCTACAGCTACCTCGTGTACCCGTACCTCAAGAGCGTCGGCTGGAAGGGCTTCACCGACGGCAAGGACTCGGGCGTCTATCGGGCCTCGCCGCTGAGCCGCCTCAACGCCGCCGACGGCATGGCCACGCCTCTGGCGCAGGCCGAGTACGAACGCTTCTACAGCACGCTCGGCGGCAAGCCGGTGCACGCCACGCTGGCGACGCACTGGGCGCGCCTGGTGGAACTGCTGTATGCGGCCGAGCGCGCCCACGAGCTCGCCACCGATCCCGAGATCATCGACCCGAACGTGCGCAACATCCCCACGCGCATCGTCGGTGAGGGTGTGGGCGTGGTCGAGGCTC
>CAIWHY010000400.1 GCA_903912585.1 uncultured Thermoleophilia bacterium
TGAATCGATCGGCAACGGCACACTCTGACGCTCGCGGATTCAGCTTGGTCGAGCTGATTGTCACGGTCGTCCTCGCTGGCATCATCTTCGCGGCCATGGTCCCGCTGTTCGTCAATGCGTCGAAAGCGTCCGGCCGCGATCGGGTGCGCAATGTCGCCGCCAGTGCGGCTCAAGGTCGCATCGACAGTATCCGGCTCCTCAGCTGGAGTCAGCTCACCGACCCGAGTATCAATACGAACCTGCAGAGCTCCACGTTCGCCGGGGGGCTGTTCGGTTCGACATACACGCCGCCCGGCAGCAACTCCGTGTACGCAGTGCAGTATTCGGTGACACCCGTGCCGTCCAGTGGGCAGGCCAACTACGTGCAGGTGCGGGTAAGTGTGACCACGCCGTCGTCGTCGAGCCCGACCTACACGACGACGATGGCCACCATCGTCCTCAATCCGGCGGCCACGAGCAACAGCTCGTCGCCCTCGCCCTCGCCGACCCCGACTGTGACCCCGACCCCCACTCCAACCCCCTCCCCGACCACGGGGTTCTACACGCTCACGATTCTCGTCACGACCAGCAACGTGAACGCCGGCGGCGTCACAGTCGTGCGCACGGATGTGACTCCCAACACGCCCGCCTCTCCGGCGCTGCAGATTCCCACTGCGACGACATCGGTGGGGTGGGTATCGCTGCCCGGCGGCCCCGGCATCACCTATCTGGTGACCTGCAACTACAAGAACAACAAGGTGATCACGCAGACCATCACCTTGACTGGCGACACGTCCTACACCTTCAACACGCAGAGCTGAGGCGGGCACGTGCATGACGGGGCGACCAGGCAGCGAGGGACGCAGGCGGGAGTAACGCTCGTGGAACTCCTGGTCTCCATGATCATTCTCGCAGTGATCACGACCATGCTCGTGGTCACTTGGATATCGCTGCAGTCATCGTATGCGCAGACGGTGAATGCCGACAACGCTCGCTCCAGCGCACGAGACGCGCTCACTCGCATCAGCAGCGAGATTCGCGGCGCCCAGCCGTCCCCCGGGGCGACAGCAGGGTCGGCGGTCTTCACCGTCGCGAATCAGTGGGAAGTGGACTTCTACTCGTCGTACAACCAGCCCGGCACTTCTGCGGACGGCACCGGCACGGGGGCGCTTGCGCTCACCCGGATCTACCTCGGCAACCCGGACGGGACCACGCCTCCGCTGACCACAGCCCCATATCAGAAGAACCTCTTCTGGCAGCGTGACACCGCCGCGCCGATCGGGAGCTTCACATCCGCCGATCGATCCGTGGTGCTGGCCACCAACGTCGTGAACACCGGCCTTGCAGATACGAGCGTCACCCCCAACACGACGTACACTGCGATATTTCGGTATGCGACCCGCGACGCGACGAGCGGCGACCTCGTGTGGACGGACAACAACGACGGAAGCCTGAACTCGAATCTGGCGAAGATCGTCGCGGTCAACGTCCGGCTGCTCATCGACGCCAATCTCAACCACTCACCGACGCGCATCGACTTGCAGACGCTCGTGAGTCCGCGGAACGCGCCGCAGAACTGACAGGAGGAGCGGTCATGCAGAGGCTGAAGAGCCAAAGGGGAGACGCGCTGATCCTGCTGATCGGCATCACGGCGGCGCTGGCAGTGATGACGACGACCGCGGTCCTGGTGACGGTGAACACGCAGCACGCCACAGCCAACACTCGCGCACACGCCACGGCGCTCGACTTCGCGGAGGCCGCCCTCAGCAGCGGTGCGTTGGCAGTCCAGACGCAGGCCTGGCCATCGGCCAACGGATCGTTCAGCGCCAGCAACTTGGCGACGGCATACGACGCGACCTACACACCCTCGGGGCCCAATCCCAGCGGGCCGTCGCTGACGACGCCGATTCAGGTCTACGACAACCAGAATCCAGTGAACAGAAGCATCACTTGGGACCAAGGCTCGCCGACCAGCGCCACCACCCCCGACGGCAAGCTATGGGTCGAGGCCACGGCGACCTACAACGGTCAAACCGCGCGGGTCCGAGAATTGGTCGGTCAGGTGAACTTGACCGGATCGTTCCTGGTCCCGGCGGCGGCGATCTACACCGACGGGAATGTCAACTTCACGACAGGCGGCGGCGACGCGTTCGGGGTCACCGCGACCGGGGCACCAGACACCGCTAGGGCGGCTGCCATCATCGCCGGCGGCAAGTTCGTCGGCAACTGGAACACCGACCTCTCGCCCAACGGCGGAGCCGCCACGCTCGCGGTGCAGACCAACGGCACCGTGTACAACCCCAAGTTGGGCATCAGCCCCGCCGTGGCCGGGACCGGAGGCGTGGCGCCTCTCAGCACCAAGATGACGCCTGCCAACGTCGCCACAATCACCGCTCAGGCTCAGCAAGGAGCCCCGACCCAGGCCAACGCCAGCGGCACAGTCGTGGCCGCGGCGACGATCTCTGGGAACACGACCTACGGCGGTGCCAACGGCGTCAGCGCCGGCGACGTGGTCGTCAACGGCGACCTGACGATGGGCGCCGGTACTCGCTACTTCCATTCGCTCTATGTGACCGGCAACCTCACGCAGAACGGCGGCGGCACATTCAACGCCTCGGCGCTCTACGTCGGCAAGACGCTGACGATCACGAGCACGAGCGGCACGTGTCAGATCGGCCCGACGTGGGTCGGTCAAGACTTCGTTGTCGGCGGCGGTCCATTGTCTATCAAGACCACGGACTGGACCGGCGGAGCGAAGTACGGCACTACGCCAGGCCCACTGTACGTAGTCGGCAATCTGAACGAACCGAACGGCGGCGCCTACACTCATGTTTGGGGTCCGACCTACGTCGGCGGCAACATCACGTTCGCGGGCAACAGCTCGCAAATCCTGTGCCCCGTGATGGTGACGCCAGGCATAGTCACCACCGGCGGCAGCGGCAGCTTTGGCACTGTCGCCCAGCCCATGGTGCTTCTGGGCCTCGCAGGTCCCACCGCACACACGATGCAGATGAGCGCCGATGCAACGTTCACGGGCCTGCTGGTCAACATGGACGGTGGCGTCAACCTCGACAACGATGGCAACAACCAGCTGCCGAACAACTACAGCTTCTTCATCGAGGGGGCGGTCATGGCCACCGGAGATGTGAACTTCACCAACAATGGCAATGTCGGCTACGACCCGAAGGCGCTGGCCAACCTCCATATCACGGCCGGCACGACCACGACGTCCGTGGTCACGGGCACATGGCAGCAGCTGAGCCCGAACGGCCAATAGGCTGATCGGGCGAGGGTCCGTGAGGGGCGGGCGGCCGAAGGGCCACCCGCCCCTTTTCTGTCCGGCAGCTTCGAGCTCCGCCTGCGGCCGCGGTCCCTACCCCTCCAGCCGCCGCAGCTGCTGCTGCGGCGTGAACAGGCGGCCGGGGCCGAGGTAGCTCACGATCGTGGCCGTCAGCGAGACCGCCGCCGGCAGCATGAACACCACTACGATCTGCAGCCGCACGGCCTGCAGCGGGTCGGCGCCGGCGAGGATCATGCCGGTCATGGCGCCGGGCAGGAAGACGATGCCCATCGTCTTGGTGCTGTCGATCACCGGCACCATCGCCAGCCGCACCGAGCGCCGGATGAGACCGGCCGTGCACTGCCGCGGCGATGCCCCCAGCGCCAGGCCCGCCTCGAGCAGGCGGACGCAGTCACGGACGCCGAGGTTCACGGCCTCAGGCCCATCAGCGGTCGACGTGATTTGAGGTGGCCGTGCCGGCAAAGTAGAGCGGCGCGAAGACCAAGCCCTGCTCCGGCATCTCCGCGTTTGCGGGCATGCCCGAGAGGCGCTGCATCAGTCCGACGTGGACATCGCTGTTCGTGACGGCGCTCTCGTCATGACGCCTGTCAACCGCATCAGGGGCGGGATTGATCTCGAGCAGCTCGTCAAGGCGATACCCAAGGACTACAGGCCGGGCGAGCCCGACTGGGGCCCCCCGGTGGGCGGGGAGGTGTGGTAGATGGCGGCGTACGTTCCGCGAAAGGGGCACTTTGTCGCCGTCGCGTTCGACCCGCAGTCCGGTCACGAGCAGCGCGGTCGCCGGCCGGCACTCGTCGTCAGCAACGATCTGTTCAACAAGCATACGGGCCTGTGCATCGCCTGCCCCATCACAGGCACGCTGCGCGAATACCCGTTCCACGTCGCGATCCCGGAGGGCGAGCTCGTCACGGGATTCGTGATGGTGGAGCAGGTCAGGTCCATCGACTATCGCTTGCGGGGAGTGAAGCGCATCGGTGCCGCGTCCGATCGGGTGCTGGAGCAAACGCTGGCCCTGCTCGATGCTTGCATCTACTGACGGCTGCGCCCGCCGCGGCCGCACATCCAGCCCCACACGGTCCCCAGACTGCATGAGGTGGACTCAAGGGCTGACGACTTCAGACGTCCTTGCCCGCATCACTCACGACCCCGCCGTGATGGGCGGGCGCCCCTGCCTGCGCGGCATGCGCGTCACGGTCGGTACCATCGTGGGCTTGCTGGGCGCCGGTCACAGCGCTGACGACATCGTTCGCGAATATCCATATCTCGAGAAGGATGATATCCGGGCCGCGCTGGGCTACGCCGCTTGGCGCTCCGAGGAGATCGAGCTTTCGCTCACCTGAGTCGATCGGAGCGCCGGTCGTACGCTCGCTTCACGAGCAGAGCGATGCCGTGGAGAGCGGCGCCATCATCACTGTCGATGACGTCGCGGCGCGTGTCCGCATCTTGCCCATCCGCAGGCAGCCCGGTAGCGAAGCGCGCGGCTGACCACGGCTCTCGCGGTTCGATCGAGCAGGTCTCGCTCGGGCGCCGCCAGCGAGACGGCCGCGGTCCGGCGTTCACCTCGCGCCAACGGCAACGTCACCTACGGCCCATCGTCGTCATCCAAGCGGAGTCGTCTCTTCAGGACCTAGGCTTGTCCCATGTGCGGCCAAGGTCCCTTCGCCATCTAGTTCTACGAGTCGCCTCAAGGTGACAAGCCCGTACTTCGCTGGATCAGACAAGACGTGTCGGTGCCACAACGGCGGGCCCTCGGCTACGCGATCCACCGGCTGTTGCAGCGGTATGGCTTCCGCGTCTGCGACACCGAGTTCGGACGTCAGCTCGGCGGCGGGCTGTTCGAGTTTCGTCTCCGCCTCAACCCGCGCACTGACGGCGATGCGGCGCTTCTCAGGGTCTTCTGCCACGCCGCCGGAGACCGGGTCATCCTGCTGCTGGGCGGCTACGACAAGGGCAAGGACTCCGGGCGCCGGCGACAGGATCGTGAGATCAAGGTGGCGCGTCGTCGCCTGGCCGAGCATCTCAGGCGGCACTCCGGCGCCGACCGAGGCCCTCTTCACTCGGCGGGAATATGACGTTTATGCTATAATTCGGACGCAAAGTCGGAGGCTCAGATGACGGACTTCGAAGACCTGCTCCACCACATAGAGGCTGAAGCCGAGGCGGAAGGCCCAGCTGGCCGGGAGCATCTCGACGCACTCCGCGATCGCTACGATCTTGTTGTGCAGATCATTGACCGCCGGCGCGAACTGCACCTGACCCAGCAGCAGGTGGCCGCTGCGTCAGGTCTGCACCAGAGTGTGGTCAGCCGCATCGAGCAGGGCGTTGCGAATCCCACGGCGCGCACCCTCACGTTGCTTGCGCACGCGCTCGACGCCCGGCTCACGCTTACCGGTCGCTAGCAGCGGGACAGCACGAGTCTCGCTCCGGCGCATGACCGCTGCAGACGTCCTTGCCCGCATCACGCCGACCGCGAGTCGACACCGAGCGCACACAGCTGCATTCCGAAAGCAGCTCCGCAGACTTGCCGGCACACGCTTGCCGCCGATCGGCGGGGGCGTCACGGGGTTGCCGCCGGGGTCGCTGTGGAGGCGCTTCGCCCGGCCCAGCCGCCCATCCGGCCCGCTATACTACGCATCCACGGGCGATTAGCTCAGGGGTAGAGCACCTGCCTTACAAGCAGGGAGTCGCTGGTTCAAATCCAGCATCGCCCACCAGCTGAACCTCAGGGTCCGCCCGCCCGTTCCCCGCCATACGGACGATCTTCCGGGGAGGGGACCATGTCGCGCTGTGCTCGCTCGTTTCTCGCGTTGACCTTGCTGGCTGCCGTGGCCCTGGTGCCGCTGGCGTGCGGCGGGTCCGGCGCGGACCAGCACACACTCGACCATACGTCGTGGCGACTCAGCGGCTGGACGCTGAGTTCGCTGGCGCCGGACCAGTTCACGATCACGGCCGCCTTCGCGGGCGGCAAGATCTCGGGTACGTCCGCGGTCAACACCTATGGCGGCGCCTACTCGACTGGCGCCGGCGGCTCGTCCGCCGCCGGCTCGGGCGGCGCCTTCTCGGTCGGCCAGCTCGCCTCGACCGAGATGGCCGGTCCCGAGCCGGCGATGCGCGCCGAGGGTGCCTACATCACGATCCTCCGGCAGGCGCGCTCCTACAGGCGCGCCGGCGACGCCCTCA
>CAIWHY010000401.1 GCA_903912585.1 uncultured Thermoleophilia bacterium
CGGTGCGCACGTCACCGCGCAAGCGCGCCGCTGAGGCGGCGGCCGGGAGACCGGCCGCAGACGCAGGCGCCGCCGGCGCGGCGACCCAGGCGAGCGCGACCGCCCAAGCCGGCGTGGCGGCGCAGGCGAGCGTGGCGGCCCCCGTCAGCGCAGCGACTCAGGCGAGCGCACGCGAAGCACCCGCCGGCCCGGCTGCGCCCTGGCCCGCGCCCACGGGTCCGCGCGAAGGCTCGCCGGCGCACGCCGGCATGCTCGGCGCCGGCGCGGAGCAGTTCGCCAACCGCCTCGTCAAGAACCAGCGGCGGCTCGGCAAGCAGCTCCGCCGCGAAGGCATCACCTGCTACCGCCTCTACGACGCCGACCTGCCGGACTTCAACATGGTCGTCGACGTGTACGGCGACTGGGTGCACGTGCAGGAGTACGCGCCACCGGCCGAGATCGACCTCGCCAAGGTCCGGCGCCGGCTCGAGGATGCGCTCGGCGTGATCTGCTCCGTCCTCGACCTGCCGCCCGAACACGTGGTGCTCAAGGAGCGCCGCCGCCAGCGCGGCACGGCACAGTACGAGCGCCGCGCCACGCGCGGCGAGTTCATCCGCGTCGAGGAGGACGATCTCGCCTACCTGGTCAACCTGCACGACTACCTCGACACGGGCTTCTTCGTCGACCAGCGCCTCACCCGCCGGCTGGTGCGCACGCTGGCCGGCGGGCGCCGCTTCCTCAACCTGTTCGCCTACACGGGGACGATGACCGTCAACGCGCTCACCGGCGGCTCGCCGGCGTCGGCCACGCTCGACCTCTCGGGCACCTACCTCGACTGGGCGCGCCGCAACCTCGAGGCCAACGGCTTCACGGCGGAGGACGAGGATGCGACGGCCGGCGGCGGGACGGCTTCCGGCGGCGGAGCGGCGGCGGCGAACCGCCTCATCCGCGCCGACTGCCTGCAGTGGCTCGCGGAGGCCAAGGGCGCGTACGACCTCGTCTGGCTCGACCCGCCGACGTTCTCCAACTCGAAGCGGATGGGCCGCGCGACCTTCGACGTGCAGCGCGACCACGCCGACCTGATCCGCATGACCGCGCGCCGCCTTCTGGCGCCGGGCGGGATCATCCTCTTCGCGACAAACAAACGCGGCTTCAAGCTCGAAGCCGGCGGGCTCGGCGGGCTCGCGATCAAGGACCTCTCGCGCGCGACGCTGCCGTTCGACTGCACGCGCGCGGCGTCGCGCCATCACGTCTTCCGCCTCGAGCGCAGCTGACGCAGCCGCGGCCGGCGTTGCTCGTGCCGCTGCCTGAGCTGTAGCTGCCGCCGGCGGCGCCCTTCAGAGGCCGGGTGTCGCGGCCGAGGCCGCGGGTATACTCGTTGACCGATGACCCACGACCGGCCGACAACCACGGAAGAGGCGCTCCGACCCGCGCGCGATGTGCGGGTCGCTGCGTACGGATCTTGGCACTCCCCCATCACGGCGCGGCTCATCGCGGAGTCGGGCATCGGCCTCGGGCTGGTGCGCACCGCTGCGGATGCGCTGTTCTGGGTCGAGATGCGGCCGCTCGAGGACGGACGCTACGTCGTGGTGCGACGCGGCCCCGACGGCGCGATCGCCGACGTCACGCCGCAGGGCCACAACGCGCGCACGCTCGTGCAGGAGTACGGCGGCGGCTTGTACGCCGTCCGCGGCGGCGGTAGCAACGGCGCCGCCATGGTGATCTGGAGCGAGCTCTCCGACCAGCGGCTCTACCGCCAGGACGTGGCCGCGGACGGCTCGGCGAGCGCGCCGCGGCCGATCACCCCGGAGCCGGAGGCGCCGCGCGCCCTGCGGTACGCGGACGGGCGCGTCACGCCGGACGGCCGCACGCTGATCTGCGTGCGCGAGCGGCACGAAGCCGGCGAGGTGGTCAACGAGCTCGTCGCCCTGCCGACGGACGGCTCGGCTCCGCCCCGCGTGATCGCCGGCAGACACGACTTCTACGGCGCGCCGCGGATCAGCCCGGACGGCGGCCGCCTGGCCTGGCTGAGCTGGGACCACCCGCAGATGCCGTGGGACGGCACGGAGCTGTGGACCGCGGACCTGACGACCGCCGGAGAGCTCGCCGCGGAGCGGCGAGTGGCCGGCGGCCCCGCCGAGAGCGTCCTGCAGCCGGACTGGAGCCCCGACGGTCGCCTCCACTTCGTCAACGACCGCTCCGGCTGGTGGAACCTGTACCGGCACGACGAAGAGCCGCGCGGCGAAGCGGCGGCAGGAGCGGGTGAGCCCGCGGCCGCGGACCGGCGGCCGGCGGGCGAAGGCGGCCCGCCGCCCACGGCGCTCGCCCCCATGCCCGCCGAGTTCGCCAAGCCGGCCTGGGTCTTCGGCCTGCAGAACTACGGGTTCCTGCCGGACGGGCGCGTCGTCGCGTACTACAGTAGCGACGGGACCGACGGCATCGGGATCATCGGCGACGGTGCCCCGGGATCCGCTCGCGACGCGGGCGCCCTGGAAGCCCGTCGCGGATCTGCCGCGGCTAGGCCGATCGAGTGCCCGCTCACGACCTTCTCCTCGCTCGCGGTGCTGGGCGACGAAGTGGCGGTCATCGCCGGAGGCGCCGACAGGCCGGCCGCCGTGCTCCTGCTCGATCCGTCGACAGGAGCCTTGACCGAAGTGCGCCGCAGCAAGACCGTCGACGTGGACCCGGCCTACATCTCGGCGGTGGAGCCGATCGAGTTCCCGACGCACTACGCGCCCGGGAGCGTCAGCGGCCCGCTGGCGGTCGAGCTGGCCGCAGCGGGCGAGCAGGTCGCGGGCGCCGGCGCAGCGGGCGAGCCGCTCACGGCGCACGCCCTGTACTACCCGCCGGCCAACGCCGACTTTGCCGGGCCGGCGGGCGAGCGGCCGCCGCTCCTGGTGATGAGCCACGGCGGCCCCACGAGCGCGCACGAGACGCTCCTCAGCCTGGAGATCCAGTTCTGGACATCGCGCGGCGTGGCCGTGGTCGACGTCAACTACGGCGGTTCCACCGGCTACGGGCGCGCCTATCGCGAGCGCCTGCGCGGCAACTGGGGCGTCGTCGACACCGTCGATTGCATCAACGCCGCCCGGCACCTCACGGAGCGCGGCGACGTCGACTCTGCGCGCCGCGCCATCCAGGGCGGCAGCGCCGGCGGATACACGACGCTCAATGCGCTCACGCGCCATCGCTTCTTCGCCGCCGGCGCCTCCTACTTCGGCCTCGCCGACCTCGAGGCGTTCGCCAACGGCGGCACGCACAAGTTCGAGTCGCGCTACCTCGACGGCCTCGTCGGCCCGTATCCGGAGCGTGCCGACGTCTACCGCGAGCGCTCGCCGATCAACCACGTGGCGGACATCTCCTGCCCGGTGATCGTGCTGCAGGGGCTGGAGGACGCGATCGTGCCGCCGGCGCAGGCCGAGATCATCGTCGCGGCGCTGGCCGAGAAGGGCCTGCCCTACGCCTATCTCACCTTCGGGGGCGAGCAGCACGGTTTCCGCAAGGCGGAGAACATCGTGCGTGCGCAGGAGGCGGAGCTGTACTTCTACGGGCGCGTCTTCGGCTTCACGCCGGCGGACGCGATCGAGCCCGTCCCGATCGCGAACCTCGACTGACGGCCGTGAACCCCACCTGACGGACGGGGCGGGCGGCTCTTCCGCCCGCCCGCCCGCCCCGTCGTTCACGCGTTTCTCGTGCGGTCTACCTGCGGTGGTGCGCGGCCGGAGAGACCTCGAGGAAGCGCCAGCCGCCGAGGCCGCGGGTACCGGCCGGGTTGCGCACGACGACGCGCCAGCTCCAGGTGCCGACCGGCAGGGAGCAGGTCACCGAGATGCTCTGGCGCCCGGTGGCGATGCGCCCGAGGTGGTACTGCTTGACGGGCACGCCGTAGCGCGTGATCGCCAGCTTGGCGGTGACCCAGTTGCTGCCGGCGTCGGTGACGCGGAAGGCGAAGCGCGCCTTCCCGCGCCGCAGCACCGAGGGGTGACCGTAGCCGGTGACCTGCGGGACGCCGCTGTCGACGCGCACCGTGCAGCCGTTGGCCGCCTCAACGTTGCCGGCCGCGTCGGCCGAGCGGTACTCGACGCGCGTCTCGCCCTGACGAGCGATGACGACCTCGGAGCCCTGCGTCCAGGCGCCGCTGCCGAGACGGTACTCGGTGTAGGCGACGGGGGCGCCGCCGGGCGCCGGGGTAGCCACGAAGCGCAGGGTCACGGCGCGGCGGCTCCAGCCGCGGGGCAGGCCCTTGACGGTGGTGACCGGCGGCGCGGTCGGCGTGGGGGTCGGCGTCGGGGTCGGCGTGGGGGTCGGGGTCGCTACGGTGAAGTCGCTTGTGGTGGTGCCGGTCTGGCCGCCGGTGGTGACGCTGATCGTGCCGCTGGTGGCGCCGGCGGGCACGACCACCGTGAGCTGCGTGGCCGAGGCGGTAGCGGGCGTGACCGCC
>CAIWHY010000402.1 GCA_903912585.1 uncultured Thermoleophilia bacterium
CTGTGGCCGACCATGTCGGCGTTGGCGTAGTTGACGACCACGAACTCGTACTCCCCGCCCTCGAGGGCGGCCACGAGTTCGTCGGTGACGCCGTAGGCGCTCATCGCGGGCTTGAGATCGTAGGTCGGCACGTCCCGCGGGCTCGGCACGAGGATGCGCGTCTCCCCCTCCACTTTGGCCTCCACGCCGCCGTTGAAGAAGAAGGTGACGTGGGCGTACTTCTCGGTCTCGGCGATGTGGAGCTGGCGCAGGCCGTGCTCGGCGAGCACGTTGGCGAGGACGTGGACCGGGCGGTCGGGCGGGAAGGCGACCGGCAGGGGGAACTCCTTCTGGTACTGCGTCATCGTGACGAAGTCGACGGCCGGCGGGTGCGCGCCGCGGTCGAAGTCCGCGAAGTCCTTCTCGAAGAAGGCGCGCGTGAGCTCGCGTGTGCGGTCGGGGCGGAAGTTGAAGAACAGGCAGACGTCGCCGTCGCGCACGAGTGGCTCGCCCTCGGGCGCGACGATCGTCGGGCGCACAAACTCGTCGGTCTCGCCGCGCCGGTAGGCTGCGTCCACCGCAGCCGGCGCGTCGGCGGCGAAGAAGCCCTCGCCATACACGAGCGCGTCGTAGGCGAGCTTGACGCGATCCCAGCGCGTGTCGCGGTCCATGGCGAAGTAGCGGCCGCAGATCACCCCGAAGCGGCCGACGCCGAGGCGGTCCATGTGGCCCTGGACCTCGCCGAGATAGCCCTTGGCGCTTTGCGGAGGCGTGTCGCGGCCGTCGAGGAAAGCGTGCACGATCACGCGCCCGACCTTGCGCTGCGCGGCCAGCTCGAGGCAGGCGGCGAGGTGGCCGAGATCGCTGTGCACGCCGCCGCCGGAGACGAGCCCCATCAGATGGAGCGCGGCTCCCCTGCCGGCCGCCTTGTCGCAGGCCTGCACCAGCACCGCGTTGCGAAAGAAGTCGCCGTCGGCGATCGCCTTGGTGATGCGCGTGAGGTCCTGGTAGACGACGCGCCCGGCGCCGATATTGAGGTGGCCGACCTCCGAGTTGCCCATCTGGCCCGGCGGCAGTCCCACTGCCGGGCCGGACGCCTCGAGCGCGCCGTGAGGGTCTTCAGCTTCGAGCCTGTCGAACACCGGGGTGTCGGCCAGCGTGATCGCGTTGCCCGGCCCCGGCGGCGCGCAGCCCCACCCGTCCAGCACGATGAGCACCACGGGCCGCTGGACGCGGCCCGTGGGCGACACTCGTGGATCGCCGGGGTCCGGCGCGCGCCGGGCCCCGTCCACCAGGGCCTCCGTCACACAGGCTCCCGGAAGCGCACGATGCGCGCGAACTCCTGCGCGTCGAGGCTGGCTCCGCCGACGAGGACGCCGTCGATGTCCGGCTGCGCCATGAGCGCGTCGATGTTGCCGCTCTTGACGCTGCCGCCGTACAGGATGCGCACGGCGTTGGCGGCGTCGCCGAACGAGTCGCGCACTGCTTCGCGCACGACGGCGACGGTCTCCTGCGCCATCTCGGGCGTGGCCGTCTTGCCGGTACCGATCGCCCAGATGGGCTCGTAGGCGACGGTGACCAGCGCGGCCTCGGCCTGGCCGACCTGCGCCAGCCCGGCGCTCACCTGGGCGCGCACCTTGGACTCCGTCTGGCCGGCCTCGCGCTCCTCCAGCGTCTCGCCGCAGCAGAGGATCGGGCGCAGCCCCTTGTCGAGGGCGACGCGGACCTTCTTCGCCAGATCGGCGTCGTTCTCGTTGTAGTACTGGCGGCGCTCGGAGTGACCGAGCACGACGCAGGGCACGCCGAGGTCGAGCAGCATCTCCGGCGACACCTCGCCGGTGAAGGCGCCGTCGTCGTCGGCGGCCATCGTCTGGGCGCCGATGGCGACGTTGGAGCCGGCGCTCTCCGCGAGCGCGGTCTCGAGGTCGGTGAACGGCGGGCAGATCACGATGTCACGGTCGTCCACGCCCTTGACCAGCGGCACGAACTCCCGCAGGTACGCGGCCGTGGCGGCGCGCGTCTTGTACATCTTCCAGTTGCCGGCCATCACGGGCCTGCGCCCAGCCGGCGAGCTGCCCCCACGGTCCATCAGTGCCTCCACTCCGGGGAGCGCGCTCCCCTCCAGAAACTCCATCGAAGCGCCGCCGCCCGTCGAGACGTGCGTGAGGCGCCCTTCCAGCTCGAACCGGCGCGCCGCGGCGACCGTGTCGCCGCCGCCTGCGACCGTGACGGCCACGCCCGCGGCGATCGCCTCGCCGACGGCCTTGGTCCCGGCGCTGAACTCCTCGAGCTCGAAGAGCCCCATCGGGCCGTTCCAGTAGATCGTGCCCGCGGAGCGCAGGTGCTGCGCGAAGTCGGCGACCGACTCGGGACCGATGTCGAGCGCCATCTCGTCGGCGTGCACGTCGGCGACCGCCGCGACCCGCGACGACGCGCCGGAGACGGCCTCCGTGGCGACCACGAGGTCGCGCGGCAAAACAAGCTCGCAGCGCGCCGTCGCGGCCGTGACGAGCACCTCGCCGGCCACGGCGACCTCGTCGCCGGCGCCCTTGGAGAGGCCGACCTCGAAACCCTTGGCGGCGAGGAAGGCGTTGGCCATCGCGCCGCCGACGACGATCGTGTCGGCGATGCTCAGCATGTGCTTGATGAGCCCGATCTTGTCCGAGACCTTGAGGCCGCCGAGCACGACCACGAACGGCCGCGCCGGGTCGCGCAGGAGGCGGCCGAGGATCTCGAGCTCGCGGATCATGAGCAGCCCGGCAACCGACGGAAGGTAGTGCGTCACGCCCTCCGTCGAGGCGTGGGCGCGGTGCGCGCTGCCGAAGGCGTCGTTGACGTACACGTCGGCGAGCCCGGCGAGCTGCCGCGCGAAGACGGCGTCGTTGGCCGTCTCCTCGGCGTGGAAGCGCAGGTTCTCGAGCAGCAGGACGTCGCCGGGCGCGAGCGCCGACGCGGCCGACTCGACGGCCGCGCCGACGCAGTCGTCCGCGGTCTGCACCGGGCGCCCGAGCAACTCTGCGAGCCGGGCCGCGACCGGCGTCATGCGCAGCTCATCGACGACCTGGCCCTTCGGCCGGCCCAGATGCGAGGCCAGCACCACGGAGCAACCCTGGTCGAGAAGGTACGTGATCGTCGGCAGAGCGGCCTTGATGCGCGTGTCGTCCGTCACCTTGCCGTCCGCGAGCGGCACGTTGAAGTCGACGCGCACGAGCACGCGCTTGCCGGCGAGCGGGTAGTCGGTCACCGATCGCTTCATGATGCCTGCGCCCTCCTCTCGGCGGTCGTCCTCAGAGGACGCGCCCGACGAGGTCGACGAGGCGGCACGAGTAGCCCCACTCGTTGTCGTACCAGGAGATGACCTTGACGAGGTTGCCCTTGGCCATGGTCAGGGCCGGGTCGAAGATCGAGGAGTGGCTGTTGCCGACCAC
>CAIWHY010000403.1 GCA_903912585.1 uncultured Thermoleophilia bacterium
AGGCGAGCAGGCCGGTGGCGAGCGCATCGGCGAACGCCAGGCTGGGCCCTGCGACGGTCGCCGCGATCAGCTCGCGGGCCGGCGCCTCCGTCTCCGGATCGACGACGTGGAAGCCGCGCTGGTAGGTGCCCGACGTGGCCACGGCGCCGTCGCCGGTGAACTCGACGACGCAGAGCACGCAGTCCTCCCGGCGCGGGTCCTGGATGCCGATGCGCCAAGGCTCGCCGGGGGCCGGCTCGCCGAACACGGCGATGTCGCCGCCGGCGTTGACCATGCCGGCGGGGGCGCCGCTGCCGCGCAGGGCGGCGAGCGCCCGCTCCGCGGCCCAGCCCTTGACCAGGCCGGTCGGGTCGACGCCGCCCGGCATGCGCCAGGGGTCGAACCAGCCGCCGGACGCGTCGCGCGCCCGGCGGCAGAGATCGAGCACCTCGGCGACCTCGGGCGGCGCCTCGCTCAGCTCGATCTCGCCGCGCCGCAGCCGGCTCATCGGGCTGCGCGGCTGCCAGGTGCTGAACACGCGGTCGGCCTCGTGAAGGGCGATGATGGCTCGCGCCAGCGCGACGGTGGCCGGATCGTCGGGGGCGAAGCCCGCCGGGCCTGACCCGCCTGCGCCGCCACCCCACGGTTCTTCAGTCGTCGTGGCCTCCGCCGCCAGTGACAGCGACACCACCGTTCCCATTACCTGTTCCGAGTGCTGCATTGGATCCTCCCGTGGTGGCGATCTTGTCCAGAGCTGCCTGGAGCGACCGCGCGTAGGCTTGACTGGTATAGGTGGCGCCCGACACGGCGTGGATGGAGCGGCCGTTGCTCGCCACGACCTGCTGGTTGAGCTGCGGGATGACGCTGCCGGTGATCTGCGCCGACTGCGGCCCGTGGACGTTGAGCGTGGCCATGCCCACCGACGTGATCTTGCCGTTCTGGGCGCTGACCCGGACCTGGAGGTCGCCGAGGCCGCCTTGCAGCGGCTGATCGCTGCCCACCGCCGTCACGCCGGCGCCCACGCCGGACTTCGATGAGGCCGCGACGGAGGCGGGCAGCGCGGCGTTGGCGCCGCCGCTCGGGTGGTAGGCCAGGACGAAGCCGAGGCCCGCCGCCGTGGCGGCCAGGACGATCGCGGAACGTCTCATCGTGCTCTCCCTTCTCGTGCGCAGGGCGTCTCGTCCGTCAGAACGAGAAGTCCTCGTAGTGGATGCGGTCCTCCGGCACGCCTGCCTGGCGCGCGGCGGAGATGAAGCTGGTCATGAAGCCGCCCGGGCCGCAGACGTACACGTCGCGCTCGGCGACGTCGGGCACGAGCCGCCGCAGATGACTCACGTCGAGCGGCGCCTCCGCACGCGGGCCCAGCACTTCGTGCAGCCGGCCCGCGCGCTCGCTCACCTTCTGCGCGATCTCGTCGCGCAGCACCAGCTCGTGCTGCTGGTCGCCGCGCAGGATCACCGTCGTGTCGACGTGGGCCGGCAGGTCGTCGAGCAGGGCGCGGATCGGCGTGGCGCCGACCCCCGCGCCCACGAGCAGGATGCGGTCGCTCTTGCGCACGTGCTTGGTGAAGGCACCGTAGGGCCCTTCGATGGCGACCGGCGTGCCCGGCTCGAGATCGGCCAGCGAGCGGCTGTGGTCGCCCAGCGACTTCACGGTGATGCGGATCCGGTTCGCGGTCGGCATCGCCGAGAGCGAGTACGGGTGCGCCTGCCACCACATGCCGCTCACCAGGAAGCGCCACTGCAGGAACTGCCCGCCGCTCACCGGCAGCCGGTCGAGGTGGCGGCCCTTGCAGATCACGCTGACCACGCCTGGCGCCTCTTGCTCGACGCTCACGACCCGCAGCCGGTGCCGGTTGGTGCGCACCAGCGGCAGCCCGACGCGGTAGACCAGGACGACGCCGGCGGTGAGCGCCCAGAGGCTCGCCCACCAGGCGATCGCTACGGGGTGACCGACGATGGGCGTGCCGGTCGCGAACTGGTGCCACAGCGAGAGCGCCGCCGCCAGGTAGGTGTAGAGGTGGACCGACCACCAAGTCTCGTAGCGCATCTTGCGGCGTGCGTAGCGGTAGCTCGTGACGCCCGCCAGGATGAGGAGGCCGAGGCCGGCCGCAGCGGCCAGCATGCCCGGGAACGTCGTGATCAGGACGACCAGCTCGTGCAGCGCCCCGCTCTTGACGCCGAGCGCGTAGCCGAAGGTGACCAGGACGGCGTGCGCGCCGAGCAGGATCAGGATCCAGGGGCCGAGCACGCGGTGCCAGCCGATCAGCTTGTCCTGGCCGACGGCACGCTCGAGCGCGGGGATGCGCCCCACGATGGCGACTGTGACCAGCAGCAAGTAGGTACCGGCCATGCCGGCGATGCGCCCGCCGGCCAGCAGCAGGCCGCCGGGCGCGGCCAGGGCGCTCGCGCCGAGCGTCGGCACGACGAGTGCCATGGAGATGCCGAAGCCGATGGCGGCGAGCAGCTGGAAGATGAACGCCGCCATGCGGTTGGGCTTGCGCGAGCCGTTGCGGGGCCGCGTCACGTCTGAGGCCCAGGCGGCCCCGGCGGCGCCGGGCGGCCCGGACCTCGCCGCCCAACCGCGCCCTTGTGCGACCCCACCGGCCTCGCCGGCGTCGGTCTCGAGCTCCGCGCTCATGCTGTTCCTCTCCGCGCCGGGCCCCGTTGTGTCGGCCCCGGCGCTCCGTATCTGTTGTGGATTCCTGACGGCGTATTGCCACTCAAGATGAACGCAGGATGAACCGCTGAGACGGCCGGCGGGTGGCGCTTGTGATGCACGTCACGATAAAGTGTGGTCCAATACACCAATTGCCGATCTGGCTTGCGCTTGCGGGTCAGGCCAATGACCGTGGGAGGTCACATGGGGAAGAAGCTTCTTTCAAGGCGCGTCGGGCTGCTGTTCGTCCTGGCGATCGCGCTGGCAGCGATGGCTCTGAGCGCGTCGCTCGTCACCACGAACGCCAGAGCCCTGCCGACGTTCACCGATCCCGTTGGAGGGATCGGTCCCTGCCAGACTTGTCACACCAAGGACGCCACGCACGCCAACCCGAATCACACTACGCTCGCCTGCACCAGTTGCCACAGCGGCTCGACGTCGGTACCGCCGACTCCGGCCAAGTGCGGCTCCTGCCACGGCGGCGTGACCAACATCCTCAAGTCCGCGCAGCACGTGACCACGAAGTGCGGCACCACCCCGGGTTGCCACGGTGCTGCGAGTGGCGACGTAGCACCGCAGATCACCATCAAGACCGCGGCCTCTGTCAAGGTGAAGAAGCCCATCACGATCTCGGGCACTGTCGCTCCGGCCAGCCTTGCCGGCAAGAGCGTCAGCGTCACCATCCAGAAGAAGTCGGGCGCCAAGTGGAAGACCGTCAAGACGGCCGCCGCGACGATCAGCGCCATCGGCGCCTACAGCTACAAGTACAAGCCCACCACCACGGGCACGTACCACGTCAACGGCGCCATGGCGGCCAAGACCGGCGTGAACAAGGCTGCGGTCACGGCCTGGAAGACCTTCAAGGTGAAGTGACGACTCGTTCCAGAGTCTGAGTGCTGCGAAGGGGCGCCGTCAGGC
>CAIWHY010000404.1 GCA_903912585.1 uncultured Thermoleophilia bacterium
CGAGGCCGGCGGCCCCGCGCCCGAGGCGTTCCGCGCCGCCTATACCGCGGCGCTCGACAGCCAGCGCCGCTTCGAGGATGGGCTGCGCGAGATCGGCGTGCGCTCGCTCGCCTGGGCGCGCGGGCACGACTACCCGGTCGTGCTCATCGCCGGCGAGACACACGTCTTTCACGACACCGTGCTCGACGCCGGCATCCACGAGCTCGTCGCGGCCAACGGCGGGCTCCCGCTCCCGGCCGACTGCTACCCCGTGCCGGACGAGATGCCCGGCTACCGCCGCGTGCACTGGGCCAGCGCCGGCCAGACGCTGCGTGCGTCGGCCGCCGGCGCCCTTGACGGGGACGTCTTCCCGCTGCTGCTCGGCGCTTATGGCTGCGGCCCCAACTCGATGATCGAGCACCTCTTCGCCGACCTGCTCGAGGACTACCCGCACGCCGTGCTCGAGAGCGACGGCCACGGCGGCAAGGCCGGCTACGTGACGCGCGTGCAGGCGTTCCTGCACAGCGTGCGCGCCTGGCGCGCGAACGGGGCGGGGAGGCTCTCGCCCGACCGCCTTACGCGCTTCGACCGCCCGCTGCCGCACAGCCTCGACGCCGGCTACGACCGCTTCTTCTTCGGCCACGTGGGCGGCGGCCTCGGCGAGCACCTGGCCGCCGCGATGCGCGGCGCCGGCTTCGACGCGACCTACGTCGGCAGACCCGATGCCGCCGCGCTGCGCGTCGCCGGCGCGGCATGCTCCGGCAAGGAGTGCCTGCCCTACCAGCTCATCTGGGGCAGCTTCGCCCAGTTCCTCAGGGAAGAGGCGCCTCAGCTGGACGGCAAGCGCGCCCTGTTCCTCAGCGCCGGCAACGGCTTCCAGGCGTGCCGTGCCAACCTCTTCCCGTTCACCGAGCAGGTCTCGCTGGAGAAGCTCGGGCTGGACGGCCAGGTCGAGGTCGCCGACTTCAGCCTCGTCACCGCCAACGTCCGCATGATGCCCGTCGCGTGGACCGCGCTCGTGGCCGTCGATCTGCTCAACATGATGCGCTTCTACCATCTCGCCGCGGAGCGCGAGCGCGGCGCCTCGGACGCGCTCTTCGAGGAGTACTCGGCACGGCTGATCGGGATGCTGGAGCAGCCGCGGCCGGACGGCGGCGTCGCCGGCAACGTGCGCGCGGCCTTCCGTTTCTGCGCACAGGTCGAGGCCCGGCTCGCGGAGGCCGCCACGCGCTTCCGCGACCAGCCCGTCGACGGCTCGCGCGCCGCCGACCTGCGCGACATCTACCTGTGCGGCGACCTCTACCTGCGCGTCGACGAGTGGGGCAACGACGACCTGCAGCGGAAGCTCGCCGACCACGGCCTGCGCACGATCTTCGAGCCCTACGGCGCCTTCATGGAATTGCTGGCGCTGCGCCAGATCCAGGACGACATCCCGATCACCAAGCTGCCCGAGAAGGAAGCGACGCTGCGCACGATGCGCTACGTGGTGAAGCGGTTGCTCAAGGCGGTCCGCGCCGAGCACCCGTGGGCTTTCTGGAACGACGTGCGCGCCGTGGACCGCGAGAGCCGCCGCGTCGTGGCGCCGTATCCCTTCGGCGAGACGATCCCGGCCGTCGGCGGGGCGCTGCTGACGTGGCGCACGCAGCCCGTGGACGGCGTCGTGTCGGTCGCTCCGCGGGGGTGCGGGCCGGCCCTGATCGCCGAAGCGCAGCTTCGGCGCGAGCCCGGCCTCCCGGCCCTCTTCGTCTACAACGACGGTGACCCCATCGACGAGGCCCGGCTCGCGGGCTTCGCCTGGCGGCTCCGCTCGCGCCCCGCGCGCCGTGCGCCCGCCTGAGCGATCGGCGCGCCTGACGGCGGCCGCGCCCGGCCGGACGACTCCGGTCTACGCGACCGGCTCCGCCTCGAGCGTCAGCGGGCCGTCGGCCTCCGGCCCCGCCTCGCTGTCCTCTTCGCCGCTCTCCGGGTCGATGGCGTGCGTGCGGCGCAGCGGCTCCTCGCGCAGGAAGAGCACGACCACGAGGCCGATGACGCCGACGATGGCGGCCAGGAAGAAGAGGTCGCTGATCGCCGTGGCCAGGCTCAGCCGCACGGCGTGCATGAACGCCTGGAAGAGCTGCTCGCCCTGGGCGCCGAACTTCGCGAACATCGCGTGGACGCTCGAGCTCGCCTGCGGCGAGAGCAGCACCTGCGGATTGTCGAGCGTCGTGGAGCCGTTGTACTTCTGCAGCGCCGCCGGCAGGTTCGCCTTCATGTTGGCGGCGAACTCGTTGTTGAGGATCGTGCCGAACACGGCGAGGCCGATGGTGCTGCCGATCGAGCGGAAGAACTGCAGGCCGGCCGTCACTTCGCCCAGCCGGTGCGACGGGTACTGGTTCTGCACGATCACCGTGTACGCGCTCATGGCGACGCCGAGGCCGAGGCCCATGACCACCATGTTGCGCACCAGCGTCATCCCGGAGGTGCCGATGCCCATGCGCGAGAGCAGGTAGGCGCCGAGCGCCGACAAGATAGAGCCGACGATGACGATGACCTTGTACTTGCCGGTCCGCGAGAGGATCTGCCCGGCGCCGATGCTGGTGACGATCGCCCCCATCATCAGCGGCATGAGGATGATGCCGGAGTTGGTCGCCGACTTGCCGAGCACGCCCTGCACGAAGAGCGGCAGGAACATGATGGCGCCGAACATCGCCGCCGACGTGAGCGCCGAGGCCAGCGCCGAGACGGTGAAGATGCTGTTCTGGAAGAGCCGCGGGTTGATGACGGGCTCCGCGGCGCGCATCTCCCTGAGGAAGAACGTCACCCACATGACGAGGGAGAAGGCGAACATGCCGAGGATCTCCGGCGACGTCCAGGCGTAGGTGTTGCCGCCCCAGCTGAGGCCGAGGAGCAGCGGCACGACTGCGGCCACGAGCAGCGTCGAGCCGAGATAGTCGATGCGATGCTTGCGCAGGCTCACGTGGGCGGGCAGCGCGTAGGCCGCGAAGACCAGGGCGAGGATGCCGACCGGGACGTTGACGTAGAAGGTCCAGCGCCAGCCCAGGCTGCTGTCGGTGATCCAGCCGCCGATCAGCGGGCCGATGATGGTGGCCACGCCCCACACGCTCATGAGCACGCCGGTCCAGCGGGCGCGTTGCGCCGGCGGGAAGATGTCGCCGATGATCGCCTGCGAGATCGGCATCATGGCGCCGGCTCCAAGGCCCTGGAAGGCGCGGAAGAGGATCAGCTCGGTCATGCTGTGGCTCTGGCCACAGAGCACCGAGCCGGTGATGAAGATCGCCATGCCGACGATGAAGAAGCGCTTGCGGCCGTAGGCGTCGCTGAGCTTGCCCCAGATCGGCATCGAGGCCGTGGAGGCGAGCAGGTAGCCGGTGGCCACCCAGGCGTAGTGCTGCATGCCGTCGAGGCTGGCGATGATGCGGGGCATGGCGGTGCCGACCACGGTCTGGTCGAGCGCCGAGAGCAACATGCCGAGCATGACGGCGGCGATGACGAAGCCGATGCGCCGCCGGCTCAGGGTCTCGCCCCACGGCTGCGGGACCGGGTGGTCCAGCGTTTCGATGCGCACCTCAGCCACGGGGCACCTCCGCGAAGATCGGCGCCGCGCTCGCCGCGTCGCCCGGCGCCACGCGCCCGTCCGCGCTGCGCATGAGGCCGCGGAACCCGCGCGTGAGCCCGCCGAGCTCCTCGTCGGTCAGCGCGCCGAGCCAGGCGAGGATGTGCTCCCGGCGGCCCTGGCGCAGGCGCCCGGCGAGCTCCTCGGCGGCCGGGGTGGCCGTGACGAGCGTGCGCCGGCGATCCTGCGGGTCGCGCTCGCGGACGGCGAGGCCGAGCTCCTCGAGCTTGTCCACCAGGAGGCTCGCGGCCGGCTCACTGATGCCCAGGAGCCGGCCGAGCTCGCCGACAGGCTGCGGGCCGTTCATGGTCAGCGTGGCCATCGCCTTGAACTGGCCCATCGTGATATCGAGGGACAGAAGCTCCGGGCCGGCGCTGCGGTTGAGCGCGGCGAAGACCTCGTGCGCTGCCTCGTGGCAATCTGCGAGCAAACGGGCGCGCCCGTCTGCGGCGTTCGGGGACTTGGGCAAAGCGGACCTCCGGCGGCCGGAGGAACCGGCCGATTACATTTACGGAATGTATGTAGTGTACGGAAGGAATCGGCAGGCGGCAACCGGCGCTCGAGTGCCCGGCTCGCCGTCCGCGCGTATCATCGGCGCAGACCGATGAGCACCTCGTCCACAAAGAGCTGGTGGGTCCGGCTCGCCGTCGTCGGCGTCTGGGCGGTCGCCTTCGCCCTCGTCGAGGCGATGATCGTCGTCTACCTGCGGCGGATCTTGGCGCTGCAGTTCCACCTCGTCTACCACGCCGGCGAGTTCCACTTCCCGCACGCCTACCTGCGCTACGAGCAGGCGCGTGAGGCGGCGACGATGGTGATGCTGCTCGCCGTCGGCTGCCTCGCCGGCCGCACCTGGTGGCAGCGCTTCGCGTACTGGCTCTTCGCCTTCGCACTGTGGGACGTCTTCTACTACGGGTGGCTCTACGTCTACCTGCGCTGGCCGTCGTCGCCGGGGACGCGCGACCTCCTGTTCCTGATCCCGCGCGAGTGGTGGGCGCCGGTCTGGGAGCCGGTGCTCGCCTCCTGCGCGCTCATGGCCCTGGCGGTGCTGATCCTGGCGAGGACCCGGCGCGCCTGAGGTGCGCGGGGGCGCCGAGTCCGTGGCGCGCGGCCGCGGGCCCCGAAGCGCCGCCGCCGCCGGGCGCTCGCGACGGCCTGATAGACTCGCGGCGATGACCTCCGCAGGAACCTCCGTCAGCGAACTCTGGCCTCCCGAGGCCGTCGAAGCCATCCGCGCCGCCTCTCTCGCTCTGCTCGCCCGCGTCGGCGTGCGCGTTGACTCGCCGGCCGCGGCGGACCTCCTCGTCGCGGCCGGCTGCGCACGCGGCCCCCAAGGCCGCGTGCTGATTCCGGCGCCGGTCGTCCTCGTCGCGCTCGAGTCGTGCCCGCGCGCCTTCACGCTGCTGGC